>DATAJN010000075.1:0-11504 GCA_036262105.1 Ilumatobacteraceae bacterium | reverse complement strand
ACGCGTCGCGAAGCGATCGACACGCTCAACCTGTTCCTCAACCACGAGACGTTCGCCGAGGAGATGGGCGGCACGCCCCGCCGCGGTGTGTTGTTCGAGGGCGCTCCGGGCACGGGCAAGACCTACCTCGCCAAGGCGATCGCCGCTGAGGCGGAGGTCCCATTCCTGTTCGTGTCGGCCAGCGAGTTCCAGTCGCACTTCTACGGGATGACCAACCGCAAGATCCGTCAGTTCTTCAAGGCACTGCGCAAGGCGGCTCGCGCCGAAGGTGGCGCCATCGGGTTCATCGAGGAGTTCGACGCAATCGGTATGGCTCGCTCTGGGATGGGATCCGGCGGCATGCGCGAAGGGGCAGCGGGCATCGTCAACGAACTGCTCGTCCAGATGCAGAGCTTCGACCTTCCGACTGGATGGGACAAGTTCGTGAGCAAGATGATCGATCGACTCAACCTGCTGCTTCCGCCTGCCAGGGCAATCGCCAGACCCAGGACGGAGCCGGCCAACGTACTTGTCTTCGCGGCGACGAATCGCGCTGAAGGGCTCGACCCGGCGTTGATGCGTCCGGGCCGATTCGACCGCACCATCCACTTCGATCTTCCGCCGCGGTCCGACCGTATCGCCATCGCCGCCTACTACTTGGCGAAGAAGGCACACGAACCCTCGGTCGGTCCGGTGATGGTCGCAGACCGCACCGCCGGGTACAGCCCGGTGCGCATCGAGAAGCTCTTCGACGAGGCATTGATCATCGCCCTGCGCTCTGGACGCAAGTCTCTGAATGTCGAGGATCTGGTCGAAGCGCAGCTCATCACCGAGGTCGGTCTGGCCCAGGATGTCGGCTACCAGCCTGAAGAGCGCCGCCGGATCGCCATTCATGAGGCGGGCCACGCGGTGACCGCCGTGCTGGTCGGTCGTGATGTGCGCGTCGCCTCGATCCTGCGTCGGTCCAGCTCACTCGGTCTGGTGGCCCACGACGACGGCGAGGAACGGCATCTGCGCACACCGTCGGAGTTGCACGATCTGATCGTCGTCGCTCTCGCCGGCAGAGCTGCCGAGTTGCAGGAGTACGGCGAGGCATCGACCGGGATCGCCAGCGATCTCGCGGCCTCCACGACCATCGCCGCGCAACTGATCGGTATGGTCGGCGCGGGTGACAGCTTGCTGAGCCTCGAAGCCGCCGACATGCAATTGGCCGGCAACCTCACGGCCAAGGTTCTCGCCGACCAGCGATCGCGTGAACAAGCCGACGAGATCATGCACAAGGCGGCCGACAAGTCGGCCTGCATGTTGCTGGAGCATCGCGGCGCGCTGCTCGCCGTGGCCGACGCCCTCTGCCAGCACGACGAGTTGACCGGAGACCTCGTCCACGAGATCGTTGCCGAGGCCGTCAGCACCAACGGCTAGTTGTCAACCCATCACGCCGGTCGGTGAGCGTCGCCACCGGCGACGGGGCGTCGGATTGACGATCGCCGGGGCCACATCGCCGATTCGTTCGATCACCCACACGCCACCATCGTCACTGAACGCGTGCGGGGCAACGAGCGGTTGCACCTGATGCACGCGACCGGCCAGTCCGGCCGCCGCAACCGCTGCACCAAGGGCGCCGGCCAGGCGCGGGCCCCAGGCCGGATGCGTGTCGGGAAACTCTGGGTAGGTATCGCCCACGAGGCTGAGCCCGAGCGACACGGCAATACCTGCTGGTTGGTTGATGGTCGTCGACAGCTCCGCCGGGCTGAGCAGGCGCTCTCGGAGATCCTCGATCGCTGCCGACCAACCGGCGGCCATCAGTTCCGTCCGTGTCATGTCTCCGATCTCGATCGCGGGTGCGGCCGCCAGAATGACACGGTCGTGGACGACGGCCAGCCAGGGCTGCGCATCGCCGCGGCTACCGATCAGACGCATGGTGTATGCCGGTACAAGACGGGCGACGGCTATGGGTGTCGGCTCGATGGAGTCGAGGTCGAAACCGGCCTGGCGAATGAAGCGCTCCACCCGCCGATGACGAATCATGTCGGTCTGCAGGTGAGCGAGCAGTCGCCGCGCGCTCGATGACATCTCGATCGTCGCGGACACGTCGACGAGTTTCGACCGGTGGAGGTTCAGCTCGGTCGTGCTCCAGCCGGTGATGTCGAGTGATTGGATGTGGCAGTTGGGACTCCACAAGCACGCCCGAGTGGGATGCCCATCCTCATCGAGGAGGCTCCGGAGGCGAGTGAGGCCATCGAGCAGCAGAAGGTCGTTGTTGGTATCGCAAGCGACGCCGGCCACCTTGGCGACGCGGCCGGGTGCATCTTGTTGCAGCCGTACGCCGCGCAATGCATCGGGGAGCACCTCGATGCCGATGCCATCGCCGCGGCGCATCATGGTGTGGCCCGCTCCGCACCGTCGGACGGACCGGCCAGGAGGATCGGGGTCACGGTGTGGTCGTTGACAAGAAGTCCGCGTCCGAGCCCGGGATGGGCGGCGGTGACCCGCAGGTTGAGCCCGAACATCGCCCCGTCACCCGACAGCGGACGCAGGATGACTGCAGAGCGCAAGCTGCGCAGCGGTGCTGTCCAGTGCGAAGGGAGCTCGAGCACTCTCGTTCGGCCGGCGATGACGACGACAACACCAGGGTCTTGCAAGGCCGCCAGTCGTGCGAACACGTCGCCTTCGAGCCGGTCGGCGTCGTCGATGAACACCAGTCGCGATCGGTCGCTGCGAGCGAAGAACTCCGCGGCCCACTTGTCGATGCGGGCCGGCGTGGTGGTGCTTGTGAGCCGAGGCATGCGCAACAACGGACTCCGCGTCGGGGCGATGGCGTGAATGTCGACGTCGGCGCCGACCGCCAGGGCACAGCGGGCGAGATTCGCGAGCAGGGTCGTCTTGCCCGCACCGGCATCGCCGAGGATGAGGGCACCACCAGGGGCCTCGAGGTGGAGCACACCAACGTCAAGCGTTCGAGTGTCGACTCCGACCGGAAGCCGCCAGGTGCCGTGCTGGAACTCTGTGGACTTGCCAAGCTGATCGAGGATGACTTCCTCCGGCGTCGGGGCTATGGCGAAGGGTCGCTGTGCCGTGTCGCTTGCGGTTCTGCGCTCGGCGATCGCAGCCTCGAGATCGGCCATGGAGGCCAGTTGGATCTCGACGAGGTCGGGCAGCGTGATCGCCCGACCCGGAGCAAGAGGAGGGATACGAGCAGAGGCGATGTCGAGGGGGCGATACGCGCCGCGGTCGTCGAGGTGCAACACGATTCGCTGCTGGAACTGCCCCAGCGTGCGAGCCGGCGCACTGTGTTCCCCGGCACAGCTCGTCAGCATGGTGATGCCCAGCGAGGGACCACTGGCGGCGAGACGATCGAGCATCTCGCGACCAGGCTCGAACTCCCCGCCGAGTTCGAGGGTGCGCAGCAGACCGGCGATGTCGTTGACCACGAGGACGATGTGGGGGTCGGACGAACCGACGTCTTGCCCAGCACGTCGATCGAGCTCCGAGGTGAGCGTGAGGAGCACTCGCAGTATGCGGTCAGGATCGTCGGCAGTGGCGACCGCTCCGCACGCTGAAAGCAGTTCGAGCGCAGCCAGCGCTGAACGCGGACCGGGCGCGCCATCGATCACATAGCCGTGGAGCCGATCGGTCGGGAAGTGGTCGGTAGCCGCGACGAACAATGTAGCCAGCGCGTCGGACCGCTCTGCCGGGGCGCCACCCAGGACCAGCAGGTTGCCATCGTGCGCCGGGTTCCACAGCCGAATGTTCTGAGTGTGATCATCGGGTAGGTCGCTGACGGCGAAGGCTGCGCCGTCGACAGCCATGTTCGCGGCGACCGACACGAGCTCTTCGTACGGGAGCGTCGTCGGAAGCTGCGGACAGAGGATCTGGCGTCGCGTCCCGTTCGGATGTTTCGCGGCGGCGCCGGTGACCGCTTCGGTGAGCAGTTGCAGACCGCTCCGACCAGTTTCCGGTGAACCTGCGTCGGCCGGTTTCGCCGTGATCTTGCGTTCCGCCCCGTTCAGGTCGCGGGCGATGATGAACGGCGCGACCTCGATGAGATTGCTCGAGGCCGCCGATGCCGAGGCGAACTGCACCGGCACTGAATCGGCGTCACCGACCTTGAGCACACCACGGCCGGGTGTGTGTGACGAGATCTGCACAGGCTCGCGACCTCCGGTGAGTGCGATCGCCTCTGCGGGATCGTTCATGCGAAGCCCGATCCTGATGTTCGCAAACGAGTCCAACACGTTCTCGAGTGACCGCGAGAGGCGCTCGGCAGCGATCACCAGATGCACCCCGAGATGTCGTGAGGGATCCGCCAGTTCGAGCAGTTGCGGGAGAAAGGTTGCGTGACGCGCCAACACGTCGTCGGCATCGTCGACGACGATCACCAATCGCGGCATCGGCGGGGAATCTGCGACCAACCGTTGGTCGTGCTGGTGGTACTCCGAGAACGTCGCCACGTGGTTGTCGGCCAATGCGCGCGCCCGCCGATTGACCTCCGAACGCAGGGCCCGGAGAAGACGGAAGCCTTGGTGCTCGTCGAACTGATCAACGGCACCTACGACGTGGTCGACTCCGGCGAATGCAGCGAACGAAGCGCCCTCCGACGGTTCGACGCAGATGATGTTGACCGTCGCTGGGTCGTTGACGGCGATCAGCGATGCAATGGCGCCGCGCAGCAGTTCCGTCTTCCCGGAACGCCTGGCTCCGACGATCATCACGTGGGGCCCATCCTCGGAGAGATCGAGTTCCACGGGACCTGATTCGCCGACGCCCACGGATACGCGCAGTCGTCGACTCCGACGGCCGGCACTCCACCGTTCGAGGAGGCCGTCGGTGTCGAGCCCATCGGGATCGATGAGCGACAGCAGCGGTACCACCGAGGGCAACAACGGCCTGACAAACTGCTGAGCAGTGTGGTCTTCGAGCGGGCTGAGGCGCCGTGCGGCGGCGAGGGCGACATCGTGTTCGAGCACGAACGGCACGACATCGGTGACGGTTCGGCCGCTGATCGGGTAGTCGACCTCTGCGGCTCCATTGGCGGCGATTCGGACCACTGTCGTGCAGACCGCCGGGACATCGTCGGCCCGATCGGTGATGGCGACGAAGCGAATGGGTAGTTGGGCCTCGGCGAACAGGCCACGCAGCATCGCCGCACGCCCGCGCCAGAGTGCTGGATCGTCGACCACTGCCAGCGTCAGTCGGCTTGGTGTGATCGGCCGGCCGAGCGGTTGAATCGAGGCGACGACGGTCGCCAACGTGCGCTGTGAGCTGACCCAATCGGTGATCACCTCGTCGTCGCTCAGCAGCTGCACACCGTGAGAGCCGCGGGCATGTGGAAGCCACTTCACCCATTCCCAGCGGGCCGCACCCTCTGGGCTCGACAACACGACAACGTCGAGGTCGTTCGGGCTGTGAGCGACGCACGCCTGCACCACAAGTGCACGCGCCGCGGCCCGAGCCTGGGGCGGGGTGCTGGCGAAGCCGACGCCGCGCTGGTTGACGAGGTCCACGAGAACCGGTGCGGACGGCAGAAGTGCAAGATCCTGGAGATCCTCGCCCGTCTCGTCCTCCGACACCCACGGCTGATCAGCAAGGCCGACACTGAACACGAAGGCGTCGTCGTCGGCAGGATGACGCTCCCACAGCCGCTGCGACAGCTGCAACGCCCGCCGGATCACTTCGCCGAGATCGAGATGAGCTCGCCGAACGTTGTCGAGTTCGGTGTCGAAGGCCACCCGCACAGGGTCGACCGCCGCGATCGGCGGGGGCACGGCTTCAGCTCGATTGCCACGAGCTCGGCGCAGTCGTCGCGGGCCACTGCGCGCCCGACCGTTGGGCTCGGGGTCTGCGGCTGCATCGTGGCGCGGCCCACGGACGAAGTTGAGCTGTCCCAAGGGCGTAGACACCAATGACGCAGCGCGATCCTCGATGGCTCCGTCGAGTCGAAAGACCCGATGGCCGATCCGCAGGCGCTGCCGCTCCCACGATGTCTCAGCCGTTGCCAGATGTCCGTCGAGGTCGCCCTGGTTGGCGGTGACGGTCACCTTGCCGGAGTGTTCGACCACGAGCTCACAGCGGGGCACGAGCACCTGGCTGAACGTCAATGGGCCAACATTGGCCCGGCGCGCGGTGCCGAGCGAGTAGCGCCCGGGCTCGAGCGGTCGGCGGTTACCGCCGCCTTCGCCCGCTGCCTGCACCAACGTCACTTCCACCTGCCGCGGTCGCTCGAGGGGAGCCGTGAGATCGATGACGGTTCCGGTGGTGAGCCCGGCGGCACCCATCAGCGTTCCGACCGGGGTCGGCCGGCCATCGATGTAGACAAGCGCGGGCGGCGTCGAGGTGAGCACGCGCTCCAGCAGATCGCCGATCGTCACCGACTCGTGGACGGCGCTGACCGAGATCTCGGCCTCACCCTGTGGTGTAGAAACGATCAGATCCATGAGCTCGGGCGCGACCGTAAGCGAAGGTAGGGCTCGGAAACGATCGCGGGCCTCATGAACTTGTTATCGGTGTGCCAAGTGCAGGACATAACCCCAAAATTCAAGAGAGCGTCAAGTTCTGCCCGTACCAGACGTCGCGGTACCCACGCCCAGGATAGATGAGCGATAGCATCTCCGGCGATGGCGGACCAGGTAGCCAGCGTATTTCACGCCTTGATCGACAACGTCGAAAGCATCGTCCGCGGCAAAGCGGAGTCGATTCGACTCGCATTGTGCTGCCTGCTAACCGAAGGCCATCTGCTGATCGATGACGTGCCCGGCACGGGCAAGACCTCGATGGCCAAAGCAATCGCAGGGTCGATTGCCGGCTCGTGGAAGCGAGTGCAGTTCACCCCTGACCTGCTGCCCAGCGATGTCACGGGTGTCATGGTCTTCGACCAGCGCACGTCATCATTTTCTTTTCGTCAGGGCCCGGTCTTCACGAACGTTCTGATCGGCGACGAGATCAACCGAGCCAGTCCGAAGACCCAGTCGGCGTTGCTCGAGGTGATGGAGGAACGCCAGGTCACCGCCGATGGCGTCCCACACCTCGTTCCCCGGCCGTTCTTCGTCATCGCCACCCAGAACCCGCGCGACTTCCATGGCACGTTCCCGCTACCCGACGTGCAGCTCGACCGCTTTGCGATGAAGCTGTCGCTCGGCTACGCCGACCAGGCAACCGAGGTGGTCGTGCTCGAGTCGTATCGCCGGGAGAACCGCGATCGTGGCGTGCCCGCGGTGACCAATGCCACCCAGCTCGAGCAGCTGATCGCCTCGATCGAACAGATCGAGGTCGTGCACAGCATCAACGACTACATCGTCCGCCTGGCAAACGGTACCCGCGGTCACCCTGATCTGCGGCTGGGCGTTTCCACCCGCGGAACCCTGTCACTCATGCGCGTCGCCAAGGCCTATGCCGCGTCGGAGCAACGTGGCTACGTCACTCCTGACGACATCAAGACTCTTGTCGAGCCGGTGTTCGGTCACCGGATCTCGTTGAGCTCCGAGGCAGAGCTCCGGGGGGTGCGCAGCGAGCAGGTGTTGGCCGAGATCGTCGACGACGTGGCCGTGCCCCGTCATCGCGAGGGATGACAACGTGCTGACGCGAACCGGTCTCGGAGTGTTGATCGGCGCAGTGTTGTGCGCCTTCTTCGGGTTGGTGTGGAACTACGAGGAGCTTCTGGCCATCGCCGCCGCCGGCGCAGTCGCCGTCGGCTTGGCCTTGTACACGTCGAGACGTCCGACGCGCCATGCGGCAAGGCGGCGGCTGATCACGGTGCGTGTCGCCCGCGGCGACACGGTTCACGTTCGCTATCAGATCTTCAACCAGACCCAGCACCGGCTGGGTTCCACTCGCCTGACCGACGAGTTCCAAGGTGTGCACCAGTCGTTCGACGTTCCGTCGTTGCCGCGCATGACCAGGTACGAGGCCGAAGCCGGCTTTGCCACGCGCCGGCGGGGAATCTTCCCGATCGGGCCACTGTCGTTCGAACGCACCGACCAGCTCGGTCTGGCAACGGCCAGCCGGCCGATCGGCCAACTCGGCACGGTCGTCGTCCACCCCCGCGTCTATCCGCTGATCACCGCGTCGGGCGCGGTGCGTGTGATCACCAACGATGCCGTCCTGCGACGGCCGTCGGGGGATCCGCAATCGGGCTTCCAGTCGCTTCGGGAATACCAGTACGGCGACGACACGCGGTTGATCCACTGGCCCACGTCGGCTCGAGCGGCGACGCTGATGGTCCGCGAGTTCGTCGATCTTCGCCGCCACGAATTCACCGTCGTCATCGACACGTCCAGCGAGGCTGCGACGGAGGACGACTTCGAAGAGGTCGTCGATGCGGGTGCCAGCGTTGCTGCCTTCGCGCTTCGATCGGGACTCGATGTGGTGGTGCGAACCACCTCGCGGCTGAGATCCGGTCGGCCCTATGCACTGGTCGACCAATCCGAGATGCTCGACCTGCTCACGCCGCTCCAGCAAGGCAGCGGCACCGACGTGCTCTCTCTGGCCAGCTTGTTCACCGGCGGCCTCGGCGGAGTCGCCGTTCTCGTCGTCACCGGGCCCAGAGGGCCGTCGACGGTCTTCTCCCACGCCGACCAGATCAGTGTGGCCCGCGTCGGGGCAGGGGCCGACATCGGCGGTCTCAACTGCTCGGCCATCGCCGCGGCCGACGCCGCTCAGTTCGCCGAACGGTGGGCACAGTGGAACTAGGGCGGGTGCCCGCTCTCCTCAACGGCCGTCGCCTGGTCCGCGCCCTCGCGGTGCTGATCTTTGCCACTGGTCTGGCGCTCAGCGGTGCCCGGGCGGTGGGCACGCGCTTTGAACCGGTCTTGCTGATTCCCGGGCTTCTGGCGGTGCTCGTCGGCTGGTCGATGGCTCGCCTGCACATTCTGGTTCGAGCGCTCGGTCAGGCTGTCGTGTTCGTCGGCTCGGGCCTGTGGGTCGCCTACGCTTCCGATGGTACCGCGGCCGACCTGGGCAGGGGCCTGCTCGACGGTCCCCACCAGCTCGTCACCACGGCCTGGCCCTGCCCTCGGTTCCCGACGATCTTCGTGGCTCTGGCGGCGTTCATCTACCTCGCCGCGGCGGTGGCGGTCGACCTGGCCATGCGCCTTCGATGGCGAGCACTGGCCATCGCTCCCTTGGTGGTGGCCATGATTGCGATCGTCTCCGTGGGCGCACCCGACGGGGCTCAGTGGCAAGCGGTGCTCTTCGCCGCGGTGGCAGCGTTCACCCTGTTGTGGATCGGTCTCGACGACCGGGTCGCCAGCATTCGCTCGGGCGTCTTCGTGGCAGTCACCACTGGCCTCGCCGCGCTGCTCACCTTGGTGACCGTTTCCGTCGCCGTGGCTCAGCGGGCCAATCCGCGCCACGGAGAATCGGCCAACCGCGAGCTCGCCTTGCTCGACCCGCTCGCCGCTGTAGAGGCGCAGCAGACCGCCACGCCTGCCCGACCTCTTTATGAGGTCCAATCATCATCGTTGGGGCAGATGCACTACTGGCGGCTCGCCGCGCTCGATACGTACAACGGCGAATCGTGGTCGACCAACGGCCAGGTAGCCCCGGTCGGCAACCGCCTCGACGACGGTACGGCAGCGCCCGATGCAACCGTCACAGTGACCGCGCTGAGCATCGACACCCTGCTGTGGGTGTCACCGGGGCGGTTGTTACGCAGCTCTGCACCGGTGGAGACAGATTCCGACCGTCGAGTGGTGAGGATCATCGGCACCGATCGGCCGGCGGTCACCACGTTCACAGTCGAGCCAGAGGCCGCGTTCGTTGCCGATTCCGCCGGCACACTGGCCCGGATCGAACCGACCGACATCGAGAGCTCCTTCTCATCGCTCGCCAGCACCATTGCCGGCTCCGACGGCACCATTGCCGAGCGGATCGCCAAGCTTGCGTCCACGCTCCACGACACCTACCAGCTCAACTCCAACCTGCCCGGCGGCGTGCAGCAGAGCCTGGTCGATGGTTTCTTGCGCAACCACGCCAAGATCGGCAATCTCGAGCAGTTCGTGACCGGCTTCGTCCTGCTCGCCCGCAGCATGGGTGTTGATGCCCGCATCGCCACCGGTTACGTAATCGACAGCACAGCTCCGTCGGCCAGCATCTCCACAGCCGACGCCGTCGCCTGGGCTGAGGTGCTCACCGACAAGGGCTGGCTCAGCGTGGACGTCGTTCCAGAAAGCTCGACGCCGGATCTGCCGAAGCCGACTCCGGCCGGTCAGCCTGAGACACCGGCTGCGCAACAGCCTCTGCTTCCACCCCAGGTCGATCCGGCCGATCCGAACAAGCCCGTCGAGGCGCCCCCGGTGCCCGCTACTGCTGGACGCTGGTCGCAGGTGCGCATCTGGGCCCTTCGGGGCGGGCTGTTCACGGGCCTGTTGCTGTGGCCGTTCGTCGTCTTCTCGGCGATCGTCACGTGGAAGAAGCTGCGCCGCCGCAAGGGCCTCAAGGCGCCCGATCCGGCGCGGCGTGTCAGCACTGCCTGGACCCTGGCCACCGATGCCTTGGTCGACGCCGGAGCCATGCTGAATCCGAGCCAGACCAATGCCCAACTGGTCGCCGCCGGGGTGGCCGCCCAGCCCGCCGCGGGCCCGCCGCTCGGCCGGCTGCAGCGGCATGCCGATGCGGTCACGTTCGCATCGGCGACGTGCGATCCACAGCGTGCCACCGATGCCGTCGACCAACTTCGCCTGGTCGAGTCGAGCATCCGCAACTCGTCGACGCGTTGGTGGCGATGGAAGTGGTGGCTGAGCACACGCTCACTGCGCCGTAGCACCCAGTCACCGCTGCGCTGACCGTTGTCGCCAACGACGCTCGTCAGCTGGCGAATACCGAGATTTTCGATTCCGTAGATTCACCAAAGGTGTCCGTGGAAATACACGTCACGACAGTCGACCCCTTCCACCCCTGAAAGTCCATGTGCACTCTCACTCTGCCGGGCGCGTCGGGAGCGGGATCGTTGATGACGTCGATCTGGAAGGCCCCGTTGGGCGGACAGACGGTTGTCAACTCGTCACCATCAGGATCGATCGGCGAGAGGGTGACGTTGGCAGTCGGTTGGTCGGTGTTGACCGACTCGTTGTTGTCGGCAGTTGGCGGCCGGTTGGCCTTGATGGTGATGGTCGACGAGGCGGTCAACCCGCCGCTGTCGATGATGGTGTAGTTGAACTTGGACACGCCATGGTCGACGCTGACGGTGACCAGCGTGCCGTCGTTACTGAGCACTTGATCGCTCGGGTCAAGGGGCGTGACGACCTGCACCGTGAGCGGGCCGGGTTCGGTGTCCGTGTCGTTCAGCGCCGGCCTGAACGAGTATTGGAACTGATCGGTCGTGTACGAGTCAGCGACGGCCGTCGGGGGAAGGTTGTTGATGGTCAGGTTGATCGTCGCCACCGCTGTGAGTCCACCTGGGTCCGAGATGGTGGCCCTGAAGGTGTAGGGGCCACTGACTGCACCGGCCGGCGGCGATGCGTTGATGGCTCCTGGCACGAAGGAAACCCAACTGGGTTGGCCGTCGAGACCCGCGATCGACAACGCTTCGT
>DATAJN010000074.1:0-1722 GCA_036262105.1 Ilumatobacteraceae bacterium | reverse complement strand
TGTCTCCACATGGTGGCGAATGCGATGGCGGCGCCCGATTGGTCGAGGGGCGCAAGCTGTGGTGGCAGGCTTGGGCGGGTGGGGGCTCGTGGACGTTCAGTTGGCCGTTGGGCCGGGAACGGTTGAGCTCGCGTGCACCTCGTCGTCATCCCATCTCGTGAGCTGCTTCCGCCGCCATTCCTGGTGGCTATCGCTGCGGCGAGGCTGCAGGGCGAAACGATCAGCGCCGAGATCGAAGAATTGGTCGTTCGGCTGTTCCAAACGGAAGGGCGCTCGCTCGTGCGACTGGCGCGGCTGTTCGTCGACGACAGAGACGCCGCCGAGGACATCGTCCAGGAGGCGTTTCTGCGTCTCGCTCGCCACGGCGGCAGGATCGACTCGATCGACCGCGCCCCGGCGTACCTGCGCTCGATCGTCTTGAACCTGGCGCGCGACCACAACCGACGCGGCCTGGTCTCCCTGCGCCACCACGCCACGAGCGGCCGGGAGATCGACGTGGTCGATGACGTCGTCGATCAGCTCGTGCGATCCGAAGAGCATCGGCGCATTCTCGATGCGGTGCGCAGGCTGCCCGCACGTCAACGTGACTGCATCACGCTCCGCTACTTCGAGGAGCTTCCAATCGATGGCATCGCAGCGACGTTGAAGTTGTCGGTCAATTCGGTGAAGACTCACCTGCAGCGTGCGATGGCCGCGCTCGACCGGTCCTTGGGTGAGATATGAGCGAGCTCGGTCTCGAACAGCGCCTGATCGAGGCCTTCGCCGATGCCCGGGCGTCGGTCGAAGAGAATCCGGATCTGTTCGCCCGCGTCACCCGCACGCTCGACGACGCGCGGGCGCGCCGAATATTCAGAGTGAGGCTCGCCGGATTGATCGTTGCTTTCGTCGCCGCCAACACAGCCTTGGCGCTAGCGCTCTCGGATTTTGACAACAGGAGGTTCAACATGCCGTGGTGGGTCATCGAACTGATCACCAACATCGTGCTCGTCGCGCTCGCGATCGGGCTCGGTCCTTTCATCAAACGCTTCGGCCGCTCATACGCCGCTGACGTGTTCCGAGCAAACCCGCGAACCGGCAAGAGCTACCTGGTGTTGACCGACGTCGCCTACTACCTGATCTTCACGTCGTTCGTGCTGTTCACGGTGAGCTTCGTCGAGCACAGCGACTGGAAGGCATCGACAGGAACGCAACTCAAGGCAGAGGTCGCCCGTGTCGGCGGCATCCTGTTGATCATGGGCATCCTGCATGCTGCGAACGTCGTCGCCTTGCCGATCATCGGTGGCCTGTTGTCCAACAACAGGCGACTCGAAGACTCGCGTTCCGAACCGGCATCCAGCGTGCCGTCCTCCATTTCGATGCCCCCCCTCGGACCGGGCACATGGATTCTACGAATCGAACCGTCCCCCGGCCCGGGCTCTTCGGACCCAGCGCCCTGAGCGGTAGTCAGCTGATGCCGCCGCCGATCAGGGGAAAGAGGAACAGAAGGCCGAGGGCGAGGCAGATCGCGATCGTCGCCCATCGGGGCAACCGCCAGCCATCGATCTGCTGGGCGAACGTGGGCCGCGTTGCTCGAATGATCGTGCCGTAGACGCCGAGCATCGCCGCGACCCCCGCAGCAGTGTGCAGCGACCAACCGAACTTGTCGACGAGGTCGCTGCCGACGAACACCACCGGAACCGCGGCGACGAGCAGACAGAGCCCTCGGGTGATTCGGCTCCATCC
>DATAJN010000073.1:0-1564 GCA_036262105.1 Ilumatobacteraceae bacterium | reverse complement strand
CACCGCCACCGGCGCCGTGCCGATGTCGAACGCGCCGATGGTCGACGCGCTCGTCATCTGAGTTCAGACCGTGACCTTGACGATCCGTCCGTCCACCACCGGAGCGACCGGCGAGTTGGCGGTGATGTAGTTCACCACGATGTCGAGCAGCGCGTCGCCGGGCTGCAGAACATCGGTGCCGCCTGCCAGCGCTGTGTAGCCGTCGCCACCTGTGAACATGAAGTCGTTGGTGACGAGTCGTACGGTGTCGGTCGGACCGATTGGCGTCAGCGTTCCAGCCGGCCCATCCGGCGCCTTGCTCATCGAGACGACGACGGGCGTCGTCCCATCGCAGCGGTATTGGATGACGAGCCCGGAGACTTGCGGAAAACGTCCCGTCCCACCGGCGAAGGCCGGATCACACGCCGGCGCGAACCCGTTGAGCAACGCGGCGGAGAGCTGATCCCCGGTCAACGTCTCGATCACCGTGCGGTTGCCGAACGGCAGCACGGCAAACACCTCACCCCACGTGATCTCCCCGACGGCCTCGCCAGCGCTCGGCGGGCTCATCAAGATGTCCTGACGCAAGCCGCCGGAGTTGGTCAACACCGCGTCGACACCGGGGTACTTGCCCCTGGTGGCGTCGGCGACCAGGTTTCCCATCGCCGACTCGCTCAGTCGCGTCGGATCACGCTTGATGTCGACCGATTGGGTGCCGATCACCTGGTTGCGCAGCACCGCCGTGTCGGCGTTGGCCTGGTCGACGATCGCCTGCACGTCCGGTCGCGGAGCTACGCCGAGATCGACGGCGATCCGAGTCGCGGCACCCGTCCACACCACGTCGCGACCCTTCACCATCAGCTGGGCGACCGAGTAGCTGCCACCGGCGTTCACGCCTTCGGCAACCGGGATGTGACCCACCATGGTGTTGGCGATGCGATGGGTGTGCCCGGCAAGCACGAGGTCGATCGTGGTGTCTTGCAACTGGTTGACGATGTCGATGATCGGGCCCGCCCAATCGACGGCAGGTTTGCCGTCTTTGGCGTTGGCACCGACGTTTGCGCCGTTGTGGATGACGACGATCTGCACCCTGACGCCTTGCTGTCGCAGCCGCTCGGATTCCATGTGGATGCGTTCTGCTTCGTCGAGGAAGTCCAACCCCGCGGTGTTGCCGGCGGAGACGAGCTCGGGCGTGTTCTTGACGTCAGCACCGATCACGCCGACCTTGATCCCGTTGACGTTGAACACCGTCGAGGTCTTCACCCAGTCGGGTGCGACGCCCGTGGCCTCATCGACGATGTTGCTGGCCAGGAACGGGAAGTTGGCTCGCGCTTGCTGGGTCTGCAGCCGATCGAGGCCGTAGTCGAACTCGTGGTTGCCGTAGCTCGTTGCATCGAGGCCCCAGGCATTCTCCACATCGATGGTCGGCATGTCCTGCAAGAGCGCCGAGTTCGGCGGCGATGCACCGACGTTGTCACCGGAGGACAGCAGCAACGTGTCGCCCGGCAGGCTTGCGGCTTCCTCGTCGAACATCGTCGCCAACTTGCCGGCGCCGCCGACAGGGACGTTGAACGAGTCGATCGGC
>DATAJN010000072.1:0-9360 GCA_036262105.1 Ilumatobacteraceae bacterium | reverse complement strand
CGCTTCGAACCAGAATCGGGCGGGAAGGTTTCGACGCATACTCGCAGCTTATGAGTCCGAGCCCGATGAGTGACAGGATTCAGTCTGTGCCGACCGTTGATCCCAAGTTTCTGAGCCAGATCCGCTATCGCTGCATCGGGCCGACCCGCGGTGGCCGGGTGGTGGCAGTGGCCGCCGATCCGAAGCACCAAGCGGTCTTCTACTTCGGCGCCGTCGCCGGTGGGGTCTGGAAGTCCGACGACGCCGGCCAGTACTGGGTGAACGTCACCGATGGCTTCCTCACCACCGGGTCGATCGGAGCATTGGCGGTCGCGCCATCCGACGGCAACGTCATCTACGCAGGGACCGGTGAGTCGACCATTCGCATCGACGTCACCCACGGTGACGGCGTCTACAAGTCGACCGATGCCGGCGTGACCTGGCGGCACATGGGGCTCACCGAGTCACGTCACATCGGCGAGATCCGCGTGCATCCCGGCGATCCCGACCTCGTGTACGTCGCCGCACTCGGCCACGCGTCCAAAGACAACCCTGAGCGCGGGCTCTACCGATCGAAGGACGGTGGCGAGACGTGGGAGCTCGTGCTTCATGTGAGCGAACGCGCCGGCGCAGTCGACGTGTCGTTGGACCCCAGCAACCCGCGCATCATCTTTGCCACCATCTGGCAAACCCGCCGCACGTTCTGGTCGATCGACAGCGGCGGTCCCGACAGCGGATTGTGGCGGTCGCGAGACGGCGGCGACACGTGGGAGAACATCAGCCACAACCCGGGCATGCCCGAGGGCACCCTCGGCAAGATCGGCGTCGCTGCGTCGCCTGCCCGTTCCGGCCGGGTCTTCGCGATGGTCGAGGCCGAGGGCCGCAAGCGCGGCCTCTACCGTTCCGACGACATCGGCGAGACGTGGGAGAAGGTGTCGTCGAACCCCGACCTCGGCTGGCGCCCGTGGTACTACCAGCATGTCATCGCCCACCCGACCGATGCTGACGAAGTGTTCGTCATGAACATGAAGGCATGGAGATCGATCGACGGCGGCAAGACGTTCGAAGAGTTCCTCACCCCACACGGCGACAACCACGCGCTCTGGATCGATCCAACGAACCCGGCTCGCATGATCGGGTGTGACGACGGCGGAGCATGGGTGTCGTTCAACGCCGGCGCGTCGTGGTCGACGATCTACAACCAGCCGACAGCGCAGTTCTACCATGTTGCCACCGACGACCAATTTCCGTACATGGTCTATGGATCGCAGCAGGACAACTCGAGCATCGCGGTGCCGAGCCAGACCGGTCTCGGCGCCATCAACTGGGCCAACTGCTACCCGCCCGGCACGGCCGAGAGTGGGTACGTTGCGCCCAAGCCGGGCGACCCGAACATCGTGTACGTCGGTGCGATCGGCAGTTCGCCCGGAGGCGGCGACTCGCTGCAGCGTTACGACCACACCACCAAACAGATCCAGCTCGTCAACGTCTGGCCCGAGGCCTACCACGACGGCAACACCGCCGAGGTTCGCTTCCAATGGACCTACCCGATCGTGTTCTCGCCGCACGACAGCAACGTGCTCTACGCGGCCGGGAACAAGGTGTTCCGCACGACCGACGAGGGGCACAGCTGGGCAGCGATCAGCCCCGACCTCACCTACGCCGATCCCGAAACCATGGGTGTCTCCGGGCCGCTCACGATGGACACCGCTGGTGCGGAGATGTATGCCACGATCTTCTCGCTGATGGTCTCGGCGCATCAGCGAGGTGTGCTGATGGCCGGCTCCGATGACGGCTTGCTGCATCTGTCGACGAACGACGGTGGCGACTGGGCGAACGTCACCCCACCCGGTCTTCCCAAGTTCTCCCAAGTCACGATGATCGCCGAGTCACCCCACACGCCCGGCACGATCTACATGACCGCGGCCCGCCACAAGATGGGCGACTATGCGCCGTACGTCTACACGACCAACGACCTCGGTGCTACGTGGACCCGAATTGATACGGGGCTGCCGCAGCACGAGTTCTGCCGCGTCATTCGAGAAGACCCGAACCGCAAAGGTCTGCTCTACGTCGGGACCGAGCTCGGCATCCACGTGTCGTTCGACGACGGCGCCAACTGGCAGTCGCTGCAGTGCAATCTTCCCGTCACCCCCGTCTACGACTTCGTCGTCAAGGACACCGACCTGGTCGTTGCCACGCACGGGCGATCGTTCTGGATCCTCGACGATCTGACGCCGTTGCACCAGATGAGCGACGACCTGTTCGCGGCAGATCGACACTTGCTCGAGCCACGCGACGCGGTCCGCACGCCGCCACACATCTCCGCTTCGTGGGGAGGGTCGCCGGGTGGCAAGAACTATCACGTCACCAGCGGCCAGAACGCCACGTTCTACGTCGAGGAGCTGGAGACCGGCCACGTTCGCAAGCGGGTCATCGATTCCGGTGAGGACCTCGAACGTGGCGTTCGCATCATGTACTTCCTCGACCGACCCGCCGTCGGCGAGGCAAGCCTCACGATCAGCGAGAGCGACGGCACGGAGATCGAGACGTTCTCGAGCGTCATTCCCGAAGACAAGAAGGATCGTCACGGGTTGTACATCACCGCCACGGCCGGCATGAACAGCTTTCAATGGCCGATGACCTACCCGGATGGCGTGAAGATGGCCGACACCGAGTTCCACAAGCGGCCAGGGGGACCGCTCGCCAAGCCCGGCACGTATCAGGCGACGCTGAAGGTCGGCGACTGGTCGATGACCCAGTCGTTCGCCTTGCTCAAGGATCCTCGGGTCGCCACGAGCGACGCCGACCTTGCCGAGCAGTTCGACCTCATGATCCAGATCCGCGACAAGTTGTCGGAGATCGCAACCGGTGTGAACACGATCCGCTCGTTGAAGCGCCAGCTCGGCGAGTGGGCCGAGCGGTTGGTGAGCAACGAGTCGGCTGCCGGTGCGATTGCCGCTGCCCATGCGCTGAAGGAAGAACTCGAGCGCATCGAGGCCGAACTCGTGCAGGCCGAGTTCACCTCCGACGGTGACACGCTGAACTACCGCGAGAAGCTCTTCGAGAAGCTCAGCGGCCTGCCACCCGTCGTCGGCAGTGCTGATACGCGTCCGACCACCCAGTCATACGCCGTGTATCAGAAGCTCGCCGCCCAGATCGACGAACAGCTGGCTGCATTGGCCACGCTGATCGACGGAGACCTGAAGCGCCTCAACGGTCAGCTCGGCGAACTCGGCGTGGGCATCATCGGGGTCTGATCGGGCTGGTGGGTGGATCGGTCAGCGGATGATCGTGCTGACGTATCGGTTGGTAGCTACCTCGTCGCCGTGTTCGACAACGAGGTCGAGCCACAGTTCGCCAGGTGCATCGGCGACCACGAACTGGATGGTGCCGACGCGCACGCACGAATCCGGCGGGATGTCGCCGCCCCAGCGCCAGGCATGTGAGCCACCCGGCCAGCTGAGCTTTGCGGTGCACACTGTGCTCTCCAGCAAGCGACGCACGTCGCTGACCACATGGACATCGAGAGCCAGCCCGGCGCCGACCGCCACCGTTTCCGGCAGGCGATTTGCGACGACGATCACCGGTCGGCAGGCGTCGACGACGGCTTGGTACGCGAGCTTCGGATGGCGCTCGTGGTCGAGCACGCTCCACGACACCATCGGCGCGCAATCGTTGAGCATGAAGAAGCAGAACCCACCGCACGGCCGGTACTTCAGGCGTCGCAGCGTTTCAATGTGATGGCGTAGCACCGTGGCCTGGTACCTCTGCGTCGCCTCGCGCCAGCCGTTGAACGTCGGATAGTCGGATCGCGGCACGTACTTGTCGAAGGCGTGAAGTTGCAGACCATGTCGTTGCTGGAGAAGCTCCCAATCAAGGTGAGGCCACCGTTTGGGCTCCATGAAGTCGGCGGCAACAGGCACGGCCTGGGCGCCGAACTCGCTGACGAAGCGCACCATGCGCGGCATCGTTGCCGCGAAGCCGGCGATGTCGCGCTCGTTGCCGTGATACCAGCCGAAGTACAGATGGCTGTCGGTCCCGTCGAGGAGCGGCAGATGGGGGAGCACGCCGCTGTGGGCAATGGTCGTGCGCGTCTCGTCTGCCTGCTCGAACGCGCGCTTGACCCATCGATCGAGCACGGTCTTGTTCCACGACGGCAGCTGCTGACCGGCGATGTATTGGAACGTCGCCTTGCTCAGCGCGGCAGTTCGGTCGAGGTTCGAGGCGACGGGCTCGTTGTGTGCACACCACACAGCGATCGATGGATGGTGGCCGAGCTGGTCGACGGCCTCGCGTGCTTGGCGAACCGCTTCCTTGCGAATCGATCGCGCGTATCCCCATTGCAACGGGAAGTCCTGCCACAGCAACATGCCCAGCTCGTCGGCGGCGTCGTACAGCTCGGGACGAGAGATGTGACCGTGGACGCGCAACAGATCGAGCCCCGCCTCACGGGCCAGTTCGACGTCGTGGCGGAACTCGGCCGGATCGGCATCACCCAACGCCATGCGGGTGGGGGCCAGGTTCGCGCCCTTCACGAACATCGGCTCGCCGTTGACGGTGAACACCCAATCCTGCAAGACAACCTCGCGCAGGCCGGTGAGCACACTACGCGTGTCGCTGACGACATCGTCGAGAGAGATTTCGACGTCGACCCGCGTCAGTTCCTGATCACCGAGCGACCATGGCCACCACAGCCGTGGTTCGTTGATGTCGAGGTTCCAGTCGACCTCGTTGAGCCCTCCTGCCAGCGATTGTTCGTGCTGTTCGAGCAGCAGCCCATCGACTCGCGTGGTGACGCGCACCGTTCTGGCGGTGTCGCTGTCGAGCCGAGCGTGCAATCGGAGATGGGCGCGACTGTCGTTGACGTCGCGGCACAAGACACGCCATCGGTCGATCCGCACCGGTCCGGTCGTCTCGATCCGCACCGGCCGCCAGAGCCCGCCCGGGTTCCACGTCGGATCCATGGCGTCCCAGTTCTGGAACACGCCGGTGATCGTTCGTTTGGCCTTCGCGTTGTGCTGCGCCGGGCAGGCCACCTCGACGGCCAGCACATGCTCAGTAGCCAGGCGCGAGAGGCTGGTGATGTCGAAGCTGTGCGGAAAGAAGTATCCCTCGGGATCACCGAGGTAGGCGCCGTCGAGCCACACATCTGCCTGATAGAAGACGCCGTCGAGGGTGACGAAATGACGACGGCCCTCGGGCGCCGGAGCGAGCTCGAAACGCTTGCGGTAGATCAGGGCGTCGTCGTTGTCGAGGAAGGGGGTGAGATTGCGCCAATGACTGGGCACCTGGATCTCCGGCCAGTCGTCATCGTCGTACTCGAGGCCAACCGCACTGCGTCGCCGTTCGTCGTCGGCAACATTGGCGCGCCATCGTCCCGAGAGATCCACGGGCCGAGGTTAGGCGCGGCCGCCGCCGGGCTGGTGCCGTCGAAAAGCGGGTATGGTCGAACCATGGCAACACGCGCTCACACCCTTGGCGAACTGAAGGCCTCGGGCTGGCAATCAACCCCCGTGAAAGAGGAGGTCCGCCGAAACGCCGTTGCTCGCATTGCCGCTGGTGAGGCCCTGTTCGAAGGCGTTCTTGGCTACGAGCACACCGTGATGCCGCAGCTCGAGAACGCACTGCTCGCCGGTCACGACGTGATCTTCCTGGGCGAGCGCGGTCAGGCCAAGACCCGCATCATCCGCTCGCTCACCAGCCTGCTCGACGAGTGGTTGCCGATCGTCGCTGGAAGCGAGATCAACGACGACCCGTACGCGCCCACCAGCAAGCATGCTCGCGATCTGATCGACGAGATGGGCGATGCAACGCCGATCGACTGGGTACATCGCGACGACCGGTATGGCGAGAAGCTGGCCACCCCCGACACGTCGATTGCCGATCTCATCGGCGAGGTCGATCCGATCAAGGTCGCGGAAGGCCGATATCTCAGCGACGAGCTCACGCTGCACTACGGGCTCGTGCCGCGCACCAATCGTGGAATCTTCGCCATCAACGAGATCCCCGACCTCGCCGAACGCATCCAGGTGGGCCTCCTGAACGTTCTCGAAGAGCGCGACGTGCAGGTGCGTGGATACAAGATCCGTCTGCCGCTCGACGTGTTGCTGGTAGCCAGTGCCAACCCGGAGGACTACACCAACCGCGGGCGAATCATCACCCCGCTCAAGGACCGCTTCGGCAGCCAGATTCGCACGCACTACCCGCTCGACATCGACACCGAGGTAGCGATCATGCGCCAAGAGGCGCGGCCGGGTTCGGTGGGCGATGTCGCGGTCCACGTGCCCGACTACATGGAGCAGGTCGTCGCGACGTTCAGCCAGCTCGCCCGGGCGAGCACGCAGGTCAACCAGCGCAGCGGTGTCAGTGTGCGGCTCTCGGTCAGCAACATCGAAGTGCTCGGTGCCAACGCGTTGCGGCGCGGCCTGCGCGCCGGCGAGCACGTTGTCGTTCCGCGCATCTGTGATCTGGAGTCACTTGCCGCGTCGAGCAGCGGCAAGATCGAGATCGAATCGCTGGAGGAAGGTCGCGACGGTCTGATCCTCGACAACCTCGTCAAGGCAGCGGTGTTGACGGTCTACAAAGACCGAGTCGCGCCCGACCAAGTCCGCGACGTGATCTCCGCGTTCGAAGAGGGTGTCGTCGCCCACGCCGGCGAAGACATCGCCTCGGTCGAGGAGGCTCGCCTCGTCGAGATGGTTCCGGCGCTCCGCGCTCCCGTGCTCGCGTTGACCGGCGGCGACGAATCTCCTGCCGCGGTCGCCGCAGCAGTCGAGTTCGTGCTCGAGGGCCTGCACCTGTCGAAGCGCCTCAACAAGGATGCTTCGGGAACCAGCGCCACATATCGCGCCCGCGGCTAGCGAGCGCGGTCGATGTGGCGAGCGACGAGGTTCTCCAACATCTCCTGGTGACCCGAGGCTCGATTGGGTTCACCGGTCGTCATTGCTCGCGAGTGCAGATCGGCGAGCGTCGCACTGGCCATGATCGAGGTGCCCAGTTCGCTCGTCCAGCCGGCGTACCGGGCTTGGCGGAACGCGTCGAGGTCGCCCGACTCGATGATCGATGTTGCGGCCAACAGAGCGCGGGCCATGGTGTCCATCCCGCCGATGTGGGCATAGAACAAGTCGGTGCGGTCGATCGACTGACGGCGCAGCTTGGAGTCGAAGTTCAGTCCGCCATTGGTGAGACCCCCACCGCGAAGGATCTCCACCATGCCCAGAGTCATCTGTTCGACTGACACCGGGAATCGGTCGACATCCCAGCCCAGCCGGTCGTCGCCGGCGTTGGCGTCGATCGACCCGAAGATCCCGGCGTTCACCGCAGTGGCGATCTCGTGGGCAAAGTCGTGTCCGGCGAGCGTGGCGTGATTGACCTCGATGTTGACCTTGATCTCATCAGCTAGGTCGTAGCGTTGCAAGAAAGCGTGCACTGCGGCGACGTCGTAGTCGTATTGATGCTTGGTCGGCTCGAACGGCTTTGGTTCGATGAGGATCGTGCCCGTGAAGCCGATGCGCTGCTTGTGTTCGACGACCATCGACAGGAAGCGGGCCAGCTGATCGAGCTCGCGCTTGATGTCGGTGTTGAGCAGTGTCTCGTACCCTTCGCGCCCACCCCACAACACGTAGTTGGCTCCGCCCAGGCGATGCGTGGCCTCCAGGCAATGAGCGACTTGACCGGCGGCGTATGCGAACACTTCAGGATCGGGGTTGGTGGCCGCACCAGCCTGATACCGCGGATGGGAGAACAGGTTCGCAGTGCCCCACAGCAACTGCACGCCCGTGCGCTGTTGATGCCCGGCGGCGAGGTCGATCATCTCATCGAGCCGTGCGGCCGACTCGGCGAACTTCTCGCCCTCGGGGGAGATGTCGCGGTCGTGGAAGCAGTAGAAAGGCACGCCGAGTTTGGAGAAGAACTCGAACGCCGCCTCCATCTTCTGCTTGGCGGCGTCCATCGGATCCGCCGCGGGGGCGAATGTCGGATGCCAGGGCCGGTCGAGTGTTCCTGCGCCGAAGATGTCGAACCCGTCCCACGCGAAGCTGTGCCAGTAGCAGACCGCGAATCGCAGATGATCTGCCATCCGCCTCCCTGCAACGACGCGATCGGCGTCGTACCAGCGAAAGGCCAGTGGGTTGTCACTCTCCGGACCTTCGAAAGCGATGCGATCAGTGACGTCAGTGAAGAACTCCATGAGGCCGGAAGCTACTGCATCGACGAACCGAAGAACACAGCGGCGGAGTCCTTGATGTCTCGATCGACCGTGAGGACGCCATCGTCATGCCCGTCGACGTCGAACGTGGGGCTCACGGCGATCGCCTGCAGGGGGGCACCCTCGGCGGCCTCACCGCAGGCGAGCTCGAATCGTTGGACGACGGTCACCCGATCGGCGTCTTTGCCCTTCGGTGTGATCAGCGTGATCGCCAACGGCCGATCAGGGCCCATCTCGGCGGCGCGGAGGACGGCGGCGAGCGACTCGTCGACATCGGCGACGATGATCCCGATCACGTCACATGAACCGGCCAGATCCGCAAGATCGCGATCGGCACGACCCGGGATGCTGATCGTTCCGTCGTGCAAGCCCTGCAGCCACAAGGCCCATCGCAGGTGGTCCTGTCGGCGCGCCTCTTCGGCCGCGGGGATCGTCTGGTCGGCAGGTCGCACCGTCTTCACGCCGATCGCTGTGGCTATCGGTGGTCCGCCTCGCAGCAGGCGCCAGGCGTCACGCCAAGCGACGACGAGCGTGTCGAGCAACTCACCATGACGACGCGGATCGTCGGGGATCACGCGGTTGGCATACGCCAACGGATTGTCGAGCGGAACCCAGCCGGCTACTCCGTCGCCGAAACGTTCCGACGCACCCTCCACCCATCGCGGCCACCAGTGACCGGCGAAGCGCGCATCGGTGAAGCCTCCGTCGTTGTCGAACCAAGTCGGCACGTCACGCTCGAGAAGCGTGAACTGCAGACCGATCCCGAGCGTCGCGGCTTGTTGAAGCAAGCCGGCGTACCACTCGACGGCATCTCCGTCGAACGCCCCGGCCTTCGGTTGCAACCACGGCCAGTCGAGTGTGATCCGCACCGTGGCTGCACCGACAGCGGCGAGCAGTGCCAGATCTTCGTGGAAGCGAGTTCGATCGAGACGAGACCGGGGAACGACGGCGCCATGGATCACGCGAAGGGGCTGCGTGTCCACAGCTCGCCGGTGTCGGTGCTGGCCACCAGCTCCGGCTCGCCGCCGAGTTCGACAACATCGATCGGCCCGGGGAAGCCGCGCAACTCGACGGGTTCGTGGGCGTTGGCGGTAACACCGTTCGGCAGTCGCTCGATCTGCATCGTCGGCATCAGCACCTCGAACGGGCCCGCCGCATCGCACAGCCGGGCG
>DATAJN010000071.1:0-5305 GCA_036262105.1 Ilumatobacteraceae bacterium | reverse complement strand
GGTCACCGCCGGGGTGGTGCACAGTGGGCTCCACGCTTCACGACCTCGGAAGTTCGACGCGTTGAAGACCGCGGTGTCGAATGTGATGCCGTCGACGATGTTGCCGGGCTGCGCTTGACCACGTTCCTCGACATCGGCGATGTCCTGACCGTTCGTGCCCAACTCACCAACACGGCGTCGACGCGGTACATGCTCGACAACCTGCTGGTGACGCTGCCGCTGCCCTCGCACGCGCTGGAGCTGTTGCGCTTCACGGGCCGCTGGTCGCGTGAGTTCCAACCGGTTCGACAACCGTTCGTCTCGGGAACATTCGTCGTCGAGAACCGCACCGGGCGATCGTCGCAGGATCACGTGCCGGTTCTGTTCGCCGGTACGAAGGGCTTCGGCGAATGGGCCGGCGAGGTGTGGGGCGCCCATGTGGCGTGGAGCGGCAACTACCAGATCGTGGCCCAGGTGCTGCCCGACGGACGGCGAGCGGTCGCTCTCGGCGAACTGCTGCATCCGGGCGAGGTGGTTCTGGAACCGGGGGAGTCGTACTCGACACCAGAGGTGTACGCGACGTACTCGCCGTCGGGCCTCACGCCGGCGTCGTGGGGCTTTCACCGTCTCCTTCGGTCGCGGCCGTCGCACCCGACGACGCCTCGGCCGGTGCTGATCAACACGTGGGAGGCCGTCTACTTCGACCACGATTTGGAACGTTTGACCGCGCTGGCGAGCGTCGCTGCCAAGGTCGGCGTCGAGCGCTACGTCCTCGACGACGGCTGGTTCGGGTCTCGGCGTAACGATCGCTCCGGTCTCGGCGACTGGGTGGTGTCGCCCGAGGCGCATCCCAACGGGTTGCAGCCGCTGATCGCTCACGTCAAGTCGCTGGGCATGGAGTTCGGCATCTGGGTTGAGCCGGAGATGGTCAACCCCGACAGCGACCTGTATCGAGCTCACCCCGAGTGGGCGCTCGTCGATCCCGGCTACGAGCCGGTGCTTGCTCGCCATCAACTGCTGCTCGACCTGGCGATTCCCGAGGCATACGCGCATGTGCGCGATCACTTGCACGCACTGCTGCGCGACCACGACGTGGCGTTCGTGAAGTGGGACATGAACCGCCACCACGTGCACGCCAGTGGCGCAACCGGGGCAGCAGGAACCCACGCCCAGACCTTGGCGCTGTATCGGCTGCTCGACGAGTTGGCTGCACTGCATCCCGACGTCGAGATCGAGAGTTGCGCAAGTGGCGGCGGGCGGGTCGATTTCGAGATCCTCCGCCGAACCCAGCGCGTTTGGGCCAGCGATTGCATCGACGCGCTCGAGCGACAGACGATCCAGCGCGGTCTGTCGATGTATCTGCCACCCGAACTGATGGGTGCCCACATCGGAGGGCCGACCGCGCCCACAACCGGTCGTACCCACACGCTTGGCTTCCGCACGGTCACTGCGCTGTTCGGTCACCTCGGTGTCGAGTGGAACCTGTTGGACATCGACGACGCGACGCGTACGGCGCTCGCCGCGGCGATCGAGCTGCACCAGCGATTCCGGCCGCTCCTGCATTCGGGTGACAGCGTTCGATTCGACCCCGTCAACGACGGTGACGCACCGACCAGCCTGTCGTACGGCGTGTACGCACCCGATCGAACAGAGGCGTTGGTTGCCGTCGTGCAGCTGCGCACCGACATCAGCCTGACGCCACCGATGCTGCGGCTGCCCGGCCTCGATGCGGATCGGTCGTATCGGGTGGAGGTCGTCGAACTGCCGCCGCAGGGTCGCTCGATGGCTCGCCGCCAGCCAGATTGGCTCGTTGCAGGAATCGTGCTGACCGGTCGTCAACTCGCCGGTCACGGCCTGCAACTTCCATCCATGAACCCCGAGAGTGCCGTCTTGTTGCACCTCGCCATCCAGGAGGTCGATTCCTGATGTTGCCCACGCTCGGGCCAATTCGCCCGTGGACCGATCCGACCATCACGTCGATCGGCCGTCTGCCGATGCACGTCCCCATCACCCGTGCCCAACGCCGCTCGCTCGACGGTGCCTGGTCGTTCGCCTTGTTCGACCATCCCGACCGTGTTCCGCACGACGCGATCACCGGTGACGCCCCGTCGAGAACGGTCACCGTGCCGGGCAACTGGACGATGCAAGACACGGGTGACGTGCCTCACTACACCAACGTGCAGATGCCGTTCGCCTGCCCGCCTCCGATGTTGCCGGAGCGTGACTCGACGGGTGTGTATCGCACAGAGGTCGTCGTGCCACGTGCGTGGAAGGGTTCGCAGATCGTGCTCAGCATCGGCGGAGCCGAGAGCGTGCATGCCGTGTACGTGAACGGGGAATTCGCCGGCTACGGAACCGACAGCAGACTGCCCAGCGAGTACGACATCTCCTCTCACGTGAAGACGGGACGAAACCAGATCTGCATCGTCGTCATCCGCTACAGCGCGCTGAGCTTCATCGAAGATCAGGATCAGTGGTGGATGGCGGGTCTGCACCGCGCTGTGCACGTCGAGGCCCGACCCCTCGTGCACATCGCCGACGTGCGCTGCCTCGGCGATTTCGATCCGGCCTCCGGCGACGGCAGCGTGAGCGTCACCACCGAAGCCACCTTCGTGACCAACGCACAGCCGGGCTGGAAGGTGCGCACAACGTTGCGCGACCCGAAGGGCCGCCGTGTCGGTCGAGCGGTCACGGGCCTCGTGCCGCATGAGTTCGCCAAGCCGTACGTCTTCGTCGGTCATTCGGTGATGGCAACGTGGTCGGTCGCGTCGTGCGCTCCATGGTCGGCCGAGGCCCCGAACCTCTACTCGGTCACCTGCGAGCTGCTATCGCCCGAGGGAGAGATCGCCGAGACGACCACACAACGCGTCGGCCTGAGGCGAGTCGAGACAGCCAACAGGCAGTTGCTCGTCAACGGGCAGCCGATCTGGATCTTCGGCGTGAACCGTCACGATCATCACCCGGATCGTGGCAAGGCAGTGACGGCCGACGACATGCGCGCGGACCTGCAGTTGATGCGGACGCACAACATCACCGCTGTCAGGACATCGCACTATCCCAACGACGTGCCCTTCTACGACCTGTGCGACGAGCTCGGCATGTATGTGATCGACGAGGCCAACATCGAAGGCCACGCCTACAACGTCAGCATCTGCGACGACCCGCGCTATCGATCAGCGTTCCTCGAGCGTGGGTCGCGGATGGTGCAGCGCGACCGCAACCACCCGTCGATCATCCTGTGGAGCCTGGGCAACGAGACGGGGTATGGCAGCAACCACGACGCTCTCGCGGGTTGGATACGCAGGGTCGACCCCAGCAGGCCCTTGCACTACGAGGGCGCCATCATGCATGGCGACGGCACTCACGCGATGCGATCGATGCACAACTGGGTCACGGGTGGGCCGACGGCCAGCGACATCGTCTGCCCGATGTATCCGGAGATCGACGCGATCCGCCAGTACGGCCGCGACGGCGTCGGGCAGCGCCCGCTCATCCTGTGCGAGTACAGCCACGCGATGGGCAACTCGAACGGATCGCTGGCCGACTACTGGGAGACCATCACCACGACACCTGGCCTGCAGGGTGGGTTCATCTGGGAATGGAAGGATCACGGCCTGCGGCGGCGGCTTGCCGATGGCACCGTGCGGCTCGCCTACGGCGGCGATTTCGGCGACAGCCCGAACGACGGCAACTTCGTCGCCGACGGGCTGGTCTCGGCCGATCTCGAGCCGCACCCGGCGATGCGCGAGGTGGCCTGGGTGTACCGCCCGGTCACGGTGTCGTCGCGGGGCAGCGGGCGGAGCCGGAAGCTGCGTGTGACCAACCGCCAATCGTTCATCGGGCTCCAGGGGCTCGTCGGCTCGTGGGAGCTGTCGATTGCCGGAACGGTGGTGAAGAGCGGCCGGCTGCGCCTACCGGCCGTGGCCCCGCACGGCACGGCCGACGTGCCGTTACCGTGCGCAGTTCCGGCAGGTACCGACGAGGCGTACCTGACCATCCGCTGGCACACCAAGCGCGACACGTGGTACGCGGCCAAGGGCCATCTCGAGGCGTGGGATCAGGTCGAGTTGCGACCTGCCCCACGGCGACGCGCGGCAGTCGTGCGCTCCGAAGCGGCGAAGACGCTGATCGACGACCTGTTGACCCTTCCCGTCGAGTTGGCGCTGTGGCGAGCACCGACCGACAACGATGGGTTCAAGTTGATGCCGGAACTGGCGCAGCGCTTGCGAATCGGGGGTCAGGCGTTGAAGCACTGGCAGCAGGCCGGGGTTGACGACTCACCGGCCGATCGGCTCGTCGATCATCGAATCGAGCGCAGTGTCGGGGCCGATGGCTCGGTGTCGTACCGGCACCGGGTCGTGGTGCCGGAGTCACTTGCCGACCTCCCGCGAATCGGTGCGAGGTTCGGCCTGCCGGGGAGGTTCGACCAACTGCGCTGGTACGGGCGCGGCCCGCACGAGAACTACCCCGACCGTCGAACGGGTGCTGTGTTGGGTACGTGGGAGGGCCGGCCGGACGAGCCGCCGTATCTCGTTCCTCAGGAGTTCGGTCTGCGCTGCGACACGCGCTGGTTGGAGTGCGTCGACTCCACGTCGGGTGAGACCCTGCGCGTCGATGTCCTAGAACCACTCGCCTTGCACGTTTCGGCGACCAACTACCGCGCCGAGGACCTCTACGTCGCCGCCAACGAAGCCGACCTGCGCCCTCGCGACGAGTTGGTCGTTCATCTCGACGTCGCCCACCGTGGCCTCGGCACGGCCAGTTGCGGCCCGGACGTGTTGCCCCAGTACCGGCTCCCGGCGGGCAGGTTCACGTTCGCCTACCGGCTGTCGTTGCTGTGATCGTGAGACGAGTGCGGTCACCCGGGGCTGCATAGCGAGTCCGCAACGCTCGTGAATCGTCTGTGACGATTCAGCGTATGCCGGTCGGCGATCCGGGCGCCACAGTCTCTGACCACCAGCGTGTTTGTCGACGATTGGCGCCCAGATCTTCGGCCTCGCGCAGGGACCATATCGTCACTGACGATTCGCAACGGCCCGGGGCGGCGGCAGGGCGGCCACACCAGCGGTGCGGAGCTTTCTAGGTGGACTCGAAGTCGGCCTGGCACCAGACGTGTCCGCGTCCGTCGATCAGCGCGGCAGTCGTGATGGCGCCCGGGTCGATGTCGAGCGTGGCATTCCACGCCGCATCGCTGTCCAAGGCGACCGGCAACACGCGATCGGCGCCCGTTCGTTCCGTGATCCGCAGGGAGTAGGTATCGCCCGTCTGGCCGTACCGCTCGATCTGGTCGGCCCAACCCGGAAGCGCCAGGCGCACTCCGGTGGGA
>DATAJN010000070.1:0-5062 GCA_036262105.1 Ilumatobacteraceae bacterium | reverse complement strand
GCGTCTCCGAGCACGCTGCGCAGCTTGGCGACATCGGGTGTTGCCGACATCGCCAGGATTCGCAGATCTGGCCGTACGGTTGCCCGGGCGTCGAGCGCGAATGCGAGGCCGAGGTCAGTCGGAACGTTGCGTTCGTGAACTTCGTCGAAGATCACCAGTCCCACACCGGGCAGCTCCGGGTCGCCTTGCAGCCGTCGAGTGAGCACACCTTCGGTCACGACCTCGATTCGTGTGTCGCGGCCGATCCGGCGCTCGTCGCGGGTCTGGTAGCCAACGAGCCCGCCGACCTCGCTGCCGAGGAGCGAGGTCATCCGTTGTGCCGCGGCGCGCGTCGCCAGTCTTCGTGGTTCGAGCATCACGATGCGGCCTTCCAGCCAGTCGTGCTCGATCAGCCAGAGCGGTGCAATCGTGGTCTTGCCTGCGCCGGGAGGCGCGACGAGCAGCGCCGTGCCGATCGTCTCGAGGGCGGTTGCAAGCCGCGGCAGCACGTCGACGACAGGAAGATCGTCGGCTGCTGCCGGCAACGCCACGTGTCAGCCGAGTGCTGGCGTGCCGTGAAACGGCCCGGGATCACCAGCCACTGGGATGGTGGGACTTATCCATGCCGTCGTCGCGGTGATCTGCTCGGCGACCGAGCGCCACTCGGCAGCGTCCCATCCCTCGGCGCAGGCCTGCAGCGTGCCGTCGAGCCGAATGAACACGAAGGCGGGAAGCTGGGTGAGGCCGAGGGTGCGAACGAACAGTCGGTCCGGGTCGAGGTAGACGAGGAAGTCGTCGGTCAACGGACCGAGGAACGCCTTGGCTCCTTCGGCGTCGGCCGTGACGACGAAGTTCACCCGCGCATCGGTGCCGCGCAGGTTCTCGAGGATGCGCGCTGCTGTCTTCAACACCCACGAGCTCTCGTTCGTGTACGGATCGAGCACCACGCTGGCCAGGTGGAACGTGGTCAGCCACTCCTCCAGCGGGCGTGTGTCGCCGCCGAGCGCGGTCAACTTCGTCTCGAGGGCCGGGTTGCTCGCCACGGCAGCAGACGGTAGCGCGCCGGCGCATCGCGCCCCAATGTGGCACTAGCGTCGCGGGTGATGCATCCGATCGAACGGTTGCGCTATGTGGCCAGGGCTTCGGGCGGGGATCAGCGGATGCTGGTCCGCGAGACCGCCGGGGCACTTCGCGGTCTCGGTTTCGATCCAGCGGGCCTCGTCGTGGCATGCCGTCGTATCGTCGAACGGCATCCGACCTCCGGGCCGATGTGGTGGCTGTGTGCGACGGTACTCGCCGCGGCCGACCCATACCGGTGCGCCGCTGCGTTGGCCGATGATCTCGACGCCGACCCCACTCCCGACGTACTGGTCGAAGCCCTGCCCGACGGCGCCACGGTGTGTGTCGTCGGTTGGCCGGATCTGATCGGCGAGGCGCTGCTACGCCGCGGCGACGCGATGGTTCTCGCCGTCGACAGCGGCGACGTCGCCGACGGGATGAGCAGCGACGCATTCGTCCGCAGGTTGCAGCGCGTCGATGTCGAAGCTGAGATCGTTCCCGCCGCCGGCCTCAGTGCCGCGGTTCTGGCCAGCGACGTCGTGGTGGTCGAGGCGCTGGCCGCATGCGACACCGAGTTGTTCGCGACCGCGGGTTCCCGGGCTCTGGCTTCGGTCGGTTATTGCTCGGAAGTGCCGGTGTGGGCAGTGGTCGGTCGCGGACGTTGCTTGCCACCGGGGCTGTTCGAGGCAATGGGTCAGCGCCTGGCAGACGTGCACCTGCCGTGGGATGCACAGGCCGAATTGGTGCCGATGGCTCTGAGCAACTGGGTGGTCAGTCCGCACGGCGCGATACCGACCGTCGACGCAACGATCGTCGCCGAATGCCCGATGTCCTTCGAGCTACTCCGCTCCAGCGCCATGTAAACACGCGGGTAACCTCGCTGAATGGCCAGCAAGCGTTCGCAGATCACGATGACCGATGACGAGGTGCGGGCCTACCTCGAGTCCGAACGCATCCTCAACGTGGCTACGAACGGCCCGTCCGGTCACCCGCATCTCGTCGCCATGTGGTTTGCCATGCACGACCGCAAGCCGGTGTTCTGGACATATGGAAAGAGTCAGAAGATCGCCAACCTGCGTCGCGACTCGAAGATGACGGGCTTGGTGGAAAGTGGTGGCGCGTACGACCAGTTGCGCGGAGTCGAGCTGTGCGGTCGGGGCACGATTGTCGACGACTACGAGGCGATCCTGGAGATCGGCAAGGCGGTCGGCGTGAAGTACAACGGTCCGTCGGCGCTCGACGACGCCGCGCTGCCGTTCTTCGAGGCGCAGGCGACAAAGCGCGTGGGTGTCGTCTTCGAGGTCGATCACATCGTCAGTTGGGACCACACCAAACTCGCCGGCACGTACTGAAGTCCTGGTGCGGTGGCGCGTTAGCGGGATTGTTTCGGCGGATCGACGCCGATGCACTCGGTGATCGCCACCCGGGCAACCTCGGCGCGCATCTCCATGACGAAGATCCGACCCATCGGTTCGCGTGCCGCGAAGCGCATCATCGAGGTGTGATCTTCGGCCATCGTGGCCGGGATCTCGTTCTCCCACAGGTCGTGCAGGGCCAACTGGCACTGCCACAGCGGCAGCCAAGCAACCTCGACCACTCGGTCCTCCAGGGGACGGCGCCGCCTGCGCTCACCCGACAGCCAAGCCATCAGGCTCATCGATGGCCTCGCGGTGAACGAGAATCGCCTGCCGCTCCGGCGAGTTGGCCGGCGATCCGCTCGTGATCGGAGTCGATGAGGCCGACCGTTACGCGGAGGTGCGGCGTGTCGTCGCGAACCTGGAAGGGTTCGCCCGGAGCGGCGCCGATGCCCTGCGCGGCCAACGTGACGAGCGCAGATCGTTCGTCGGCTACCGTCATCCAGAGGTTGATCCCGTCGCTACCTGTCACGACGACGCCACGCGCTTCGAGAACGCCGGCAACGAGCTGTCGGCGGCGTGCATACTCGGTTCGTGCCGCCGCGACCGCGGCGATCGTCGACGGGTCGTCGAGCATCTCCAGCAGCACCGCCTGCAGGATGCGACTGCTCCAGCCCGGCCCCAGTAGTCGCCGGTTGGCGACAGCGTTCACCACGTCGCCGGCTCCGCCGACCGCGGCGAGACGAAGATCAGGGCCGTGGCTCTTGGAGTAGCTGCGGATGTGCACCGTTCGCTCCGGAAGCCAGGTGCCGGCACTGACGAGAGCGCCTGTGGCGATGTCGCCGGAGTGGTCGTCTTCGACCACGACCACCGTACTGTTCGCCAGCTCGGCAGCGAGTGCCCCCATCCGGTTGGCGGATGTGGTGACGCCGGTCGGGTTGTGCGCCCGCGGTTGGAGGAAGACCGCAACGGGTTGGCGTCGCAGCGCCGTGACGAACTGAGACACGATCGGGCCCTCGTCGTCGAGATCGACACCGATGACCTCGGCTCCGAGCTCGTCGAGCAGATCGAGCAGTGGAGGGAACGTCGGATGTTCGACGATCACCCGGTCGCCCAAACGGACGATCACCTGGGCAACGCGGTCGAGAGCGTCCATCGCCCCGTCGACCAACGTGATGGCTTCCGCCTTGAACGGCCAGCCGTCGATGAGGTGTGCCTCGAGTTGCGGCAACACCGGGTGATCGAGGTAGCTCGACGTCAACGACTGGCGGCTCACCTTGGCAACGGCCGGCCCGATGTCCGGCAGCAACGCTGATGGGGGAGTGCCGGTGGAAAGATCGAGGGCAAAGTGACCCGGCCCCTCCGTGACCCGACGATACCGGCGCGGCGACCCAGGCCCGGTCGGCTGTCGCACGAAGGTGCCCTGTCGACCACGGGCATCGATCGCCCCGACCGCTGTCAGTGTCTGCCACGCCTCGCTGACTGTCGTCGGCGAGACCCCCAACGACTTCGACAACTCGCGCACGGTTGGCAAGCGGCTGCCAACGGCAAGATCGCCGCGGGTGATCATCCGTCCCACTGCGGCCGCGATGCCGCGGGCGCTGCGATCCTCGATGGTCTCGATGAAGACGGCGGTCATTGTGCGGTAACAATACCGCGTTTGTGTGGCCGACTCCGGGTTGGCTGGCCCGGCCCTGTGGAGTGTTTCCCGCCCACCTGGGGACCCCGAGACACTCCGCAGGTCACGTTTCCTAGGTGTGAACTGGTTGTACGGTAACAATCGTCGTATTGTGCGCCCTGACCTGGCACATTACGATCTCGGCCATGCCGAACATCGTGCGCGCCGCGCTTCTCCAAACCGACTGGGCCGGGACGAAGGAGGCGATGATCGACAAACACGAGCAGGCCGCGCACGACGCCAAGGCCGAGGATGCTCAGGTGCTCTGCTTTCAGGAGCTGTTCTACGGCCCGTACTTCTGCCAGGTTCAAGACACGCAGTACTACAGCTACACCGAGCTGATCCCCGATGGGCCGACGACGCAACGCTTCTCGAGCATCGCCAAGGAGCTCGGCATGGTGATGGTGCTGCCGATGTACGAACACGAGCAGGCCGGGATGTACTACAACACGGCTGCGGTGATCGATGCCGATGGCAAGTACCTCGGCAAGTTCCGCAAGCAGCACATCCCCCAGACCAAAGGGTTCTGGGAGAAGTTCTACTTCCGCCCCGGGAATGGCGGTTACCCGATCTTCCACACAGCGGTCGGCAAGGTTGGCGTGTACATCTGCTACGACCGGCACTTCCCGGAGGGCTGGCGGGCGCTCGGGCTCAATGGCGCCGAGATCGTGTTCCACCCGTCGGCAACGCATCGCGGTCTGAGCGAGTACATCTGGCGGATCGAGCAGCCCGCCGCCGCGGTGGCCAACATGTACTACGTGGGGGCGATCAACCGCGTGGGGATCGAACCACTCGGCGACGACGACTTCTACGGCCAGAGCTACTTCGTCGATCCGGAGGGCAAGTTCGTCGGCGATGTCGGCGACGCATACAAGCCGGAGTTGATAGTTCGCGATCTCGATCTCGACAAGATCAAGCTGGTCCGCGATCGTTGGGCGTTCTACCGCGATCGCCGTCCCGACGCGTACGACGAGCTGGTCGAGCGGTAGGA
>DATAJN010000069.1:0-1844 GCA_036262105.1 Ilumatobacteraceae bacterium | reverse complement strand
GTCGTAGCCGACCCAGCAGTGCTTGCCGCCATCGCTGCCCATCCCGGGCTTCGCGGCCACAACGTGAAGGCCCTCATGCGTTGGGCGCTCGAACACGGAGCGTCGATCGCCGGTCTGCAGCTCGATGTGGCCATCGCCGCCTACCTGATCGATCCGGCTGATGTGCGATATGCGCTGGCCGATCTCTTGCGCCGGTACACGCCATATCAGCTGCCCGCCACCGATGCAGCTGCGGCGGGACAACTCGAGTTCAGCGACGACGGCAGCGACGATCGGCGTGTTGCCGGTCGCGACGCGCTGGCCGTCGCCCACCTCGCGTCGGCCGTCGAATCGGCGCTCGACAAGCAGGGAATGGCCCAGCTGTATGCGACGATCGAGAACCCGCTCGTGAGTGTTCTGGCCGAGATGGAGCACGTCGGCATCGCCGTCGACATCACCGAGTTGCGTCGTCTGAACGAACGCCTCACGGCGGAGAGCGAACGTCTCGCCGCCGAGTTGCAGCGTGTCGTCGGACGGCCGTTCAACTTCAACTCTCCCGTCCAGCTCCGCGAGTTGCTGTACACCGAGAAGCAGTTGGCGCCGCAGAAGCGAACCAAGACCGGGTTCTCGACCGACGCGGCGACGCTGGAGAAACTCCGCGACGAGTGGCCGGAGTTCATCGATCCGCTGCTCCAGTACCGGGAAACCGAGAAGCTCCGGGGCACCTACGGCATCGGTCTGCTCGCCGAGGTCGCGCCCGACGGACGTATCCACGCCACGTTCAACCAGACCGTGGCGCGGACCGGTCGTCTCAGCAGTGATCGACCGAACCTGCACAACATCCCTGTTCGCAGTGACGAGGGTCGGGCGTTCCGCCGAGTGTTCGTGCCCGGGCCCGGCAACGTCCTCCTCGTGGCCGACTACAACCAGATCGAGCTTCGTTGCATTGCCCACCTCGCTGCCGACCCTGGGCTGATCGAAGCGTTTCGCACGGGCGTCGACATCCACAACGCCACCGCGGCTCGGGTGTTCGGCGTTGCTCCCGCCGACGTGACGATCGAGCAGCGGTCGAAGGCCAAGATGGTCAGCTACGGCCTGGCGTATGGAATGGAGTCCTTCGGCCTCGGGCAACGCCTGGGAATCCCCACAGCAGATGCCGCGGTGATTCTCGACGCGTACTTCGTCGCCTTCCCGAACGTGAAGGCGTACATGGACCGCACGGTGATCGAAGCGCGCATGCGCGGTTATACGGAAACGTTGTTCGGCCGTCGCCGGCCGATTCCCGAGCTCTCCAACTCCAACTTCAGGATCCGCCAGGCCGGTGAGCGCCAAGCGATGAACGCCGGCATCCAGGGCCTGGCGGCCGACATCTTCAAGGTGGCTCTGGTGAGGATCCACGCCGCGTTGTCCGAGTCGCACGTGGCCAGCCGGTTGATCCTGCAGGTGCACGACGAGGTGCTGATCGAGGTGCCCGACGCTGAAAGGGAGACCGTCGGTCCATTGGTGATCGACATCATGCGCCACGCCGCCGAGCTCGATGTCCCCCTCGAGGTCAACGTCTCGTGGGGCACCAGCTGGGCCGCGGCCAAGGGCTGACGGGTGGTCGAGCGCGGCGAGGCAAGCGCGAGCGACGAGCCGCACGGAGGGAGCAGTCAAAGCGAAGCGGAGACCAGTCCCGACCATCGACATTGGTTCGAGCCCATTGCCGAGCATCTGGGGTCGGCGTATCTGCGGTACTCGTTCACCAAGGGCACGCAGCAAGAAGTCGACTTCGTCGTCGACGTGCTGGGCCTGAAGGCGGGCGACCGGGTGCTCGATGTCGGCTGCGGCCCGGGCCGTCACGCCCACGAACTCGCCCGCCGGGG
>DATAJN010000068.1:0-1535 GCA_036262105.1 Ilumatobacteraceae bacterium | reverse complement strand
TACAACAACGCCGCCGGTCGAAGCGTCGAGTTCACCCAGACGAACCCCGACTTGGTCGGTCAAACGTTGATCCCGGGCGTCTACGCCGCTTCGGCCAAGGCCCCACTGGGGCTCAGTGGACAACTCGTCCTCGACGGGCAGAACAACGCGAGCGCTGTCTTCATCTTTCAAACCGACTCCACACTCATCACGAGCACCGGCAGCACGATCGAACTGATCAACGGTGCCTCCGAGTGCAACGTGTTCTGGCAGGTCGGTAGCTCAGCAACGCTGGGAAGCGGATCCGTGTTCGTCGGCAACATCTTGGCGCTCACCTCCATCACCGTGGAGAGCGCAGTCACGGTGCACGGCCGGGCCCTCGCCCAGACAGGTGCCGTCACGCTCGACAACGACGTGTTCACCCAGCCGAGCTGCACTGGGTCCACTGCGACTACTCCACCGACAACGGTGGCGTCGACCGCAACCACAGTGGCGTCGACCGCAACCACAACTGCGGCGAGCGCCACGACGATTGCCGGAACTCCTACGACGTTTGCCGGAACTCCTACGACCCTGTTCCCCCCGGGATTCAACGCCACCGACATCACGCTGCCGAGAACCGGCACCAGTGTTGGCCGCACACCCTGGATCGGGCTTGCGGCACTCGTGTTGGGTTGTGGTGCGCTCTTCGGTGCTCGTCGTCGTCGCCATGCCTGAACGGAGTTCGGGGCGAGCCCCGCTCTTCAGGGGATGCCGATGCTCTGCAGGGTGTCCGACAGGGTGGCGAACATGAAGTCCACCTCTGGCTTGTAGGGCTCGACTCCGTCGTCCGTCGTATACCAGTTCCTGATGACGGCGACGGCGTTGCCCGTGGCGGGATCGAAGTACACGTCGATCCCGCCGGTCACCGGGTTGCCATCGGAGTACGTCCCGTTCCAGCCGACACCTTCACGAGTGAGCGCGCCCAGGTCGGGGCTCGGTACGAGGTCGCCGAACGTCACTCCGGTGTTGTCGGTGTTGAGCGAGGCCCTGGCCTGTTCGAGCGCAGCGTCGAGGCTTGCTTGGCCGGAAAGCCGGGCGACGGAGAAGTCTTCGCCACCCTGGCGGGCAAGCCCATACCCGCTGCCCGCGGAGATCTCGGTGAAAGAGGGAGTCGGCGTGAACGCAAGCATGCCGTCGACCTCGATCGGCTGCTGCAAGCCATTGACCCGAAACGTCGGGTACTGGTCGAGTGAGCCGACGTCGCCGATCGGCGGGGCCGAGCTGAAGCTGTTCTCGAACGTGGCGAACTGGTCGGCCGGCACGCCCATGGTGGCCGACTCCGAGAAGACGTCGTACACGGCGCTCAAACCGTCGCCTCGTTGGAACACGTACGCGCCACCCAGCAAGCTGGCGCCTCCGGCCGCGTCAAACGTGCGGTAGTACACGCCGTACTCGGCAGTCGGAATCGAGCCGGCAACGTTGAACGAGCGAGAAGGCGCTAGACCCACCGCATCGAAGTCACCGGAGAAGGTGTCGATGTACTCCTGCAGCAAGGCCTGTGGGTTCTCTCCCGG
>DATAJN010000067.1:0-3826 GCA_036262105.1 Ilumatobacteraceae bacterium | reverse complement strand
CGGCGAAGCTTGCCGCCTGGAGCGCCGAGGGTCTCGCCACGCTGCAGGGCGATCCCCGCTTCTACACGACGTCCGTGGCGATGGACGATGTCGACGATGTCCGCGCCGCGCTCGGCTACGACAAGATCAACCTCTACGGGGCGTCGTACGGTGCGACAGCGGCGCAGTACTACCTCCGCCAGCACGAGGATCACGTCCGAGCGGTGGTGTTCGATGGTGGAACGCTGCTCGACGTGCCAGTCTTCGAACGGATGCCGGCGAACAGCCAACGCGCACTCGACATCCTGTTCAGTCGATGCGAGTCGGACCCTGCGTGCCATGCTGCGTTTCCGGCGGTGCGCGACGAGTTCGCAACCGTGATGGCGCGATTGGAAGACGCTCCGGTGACGTTGCCGATGGTCGATCCCGCTACCGGGCAGCCAGCGGTTGTCGACGCAAGTTTGTTGGCGGAAGCAACCCACCAAGCGTTGGTCGATCGGAGCTACCTGGCCGTGATCCCGAGCCTCGTGCACGCGGCCTACGAGGGCGATTGGGCACGGCTTCTTCAATCGTCGAGCTCCTCCAGTTCCACAGACTCCGGCGAAGGCCTACTCGTGATGTCGCAGATCATCCGTTGTTCGGAGGCATGGGCAAGGTTCGATCCCGCGGAGACGGCCCGGAGTGGAAGCGGCAGCTACTTGGTCGATGCCGAGGTCGCAGGAGCTCAGAATCAGGCCGCTCTGTGTGCGGTGCTTCCCGCGGGGGTCGTACCCGCTGACGACGCCAAGGCCGTGAGGTCGGACGTCCCGGCATTGTTCCTCGTCGGCGAGGCGGACCCTCAGGATCCGCCGGCGAACATCGCTGATGCTCCCAAGGATCTGCCGAACAGCGTCACCGTCGTCGTTCCGGGTCAGGCTCATACCGTCGGCCACCTGGGCTGCATGCCAGGGGTCGTCTCGTCCTTCATCGATGCCGGAACGGCAAAGGGATTGGATGTCTCCTGCATGGCAACCGGCGTTCCGCTGCCTCCGTTCGTCACGTCGTCCGGCTGAACGCAAGACGACGGCACTCTCAGCCGCGCACGGGAGCGCTGGCATTGCAACCAAGCATGTAGCGCAGCCGCGGTGAGAACACGGCAGCCTGTTCGGCCGTCATCGGTGAGCGCAGATCCACGAACGGCTTCACCCAGGAACGCCCGTACTGGATGATCACGCCGTTGCGAACTCCGTCGGTGACGTTGGCACCATGGCGGTGCCAGGTCTGCGACAACCAGATGGCCAGCGACCCGGCCGGGCCCTCGAGCACGGCTTCGTTCTCCAGCCGATCGCGTCCCGACGGTGGCTTGCGTTGCGTGAGGTGGCTCCCGCGCACGACGTGGGTGGCACCGTTGTCGACCGTGAAGTCGTCAAGCATCCATGCCGACTGAATGCTCAACGTGAAGTTGGGCAGTGGCTCGGCGATCTGCGTGAGCGGCGAGTCGACGTGCCATCCGGCGCTGTTCGTCTGAGGGCCGACATGGTTCACGCTCATGTCGAGCACGATGCAATCGCGGCCGAGCTCCACATCCATCATCTCCAACACCAAGGGGTGCTCGACCAACGGGGCGAAGGCGGTGTCTTTGTTGATGAGGTTGAAGATTCGTTGCGAGCGGCCGTCATCGAACAGCGACGGGATGTGGATGAAGCTGATGCACACCTCGTTGGCGCGAACTGGCCACGGTGTGTCGAACTCTGCCGCCTGGCGATGCCGAATGCGCCGTCTCATCCGCTCGATCTCGTCGTCGTCGCTGCGCCAGTACTCGAAGTCGACGTCGCCGACCTGATCATCGGTGATCTGGGAGTCGCCCGGGTCGACGGGGTGGGCTCGTTCGTAGTCGAGGATGCGCTCGACGCGGTTACGAAGGTCGGCGACCATGACTTTCGGAAGCAGGTTCTCGATCACCACGTAGCCGTCGGTGTTCAGACGGTCCAACGCTTCCGCTGCTTCGACAGTTGGTTGAGTCAACATCTCGTCACTTCCTTGCCGGGTATGTCCTCCATCGAGCATTTCACACGTCCAGCTACAGGCGACGGAGGTACTCCTCGGCGGCTTCGCCTCCGAGCTGTTCGAGCTGCTCGGCCTTGAACGCTTCGCGCATCTTGGCCTTGGGGTGGATGTACCCAGCCCCGATCACGACTTCGTCCTTCCCGCACATGACGTACCGGGCGATGCGCTGACCGTGCGGGGAGAGCTTCTTCCACTGCTCATACGGCATGGATCGGATCACCGCCTCGCTGCGGAACCACGGCGCGAAGTACTCGATGTTGGGAGCCGCGCGTACATGTTGCGACAGGTTCGGAGTGCCGCCGTGCCAGGCTCGCAAGTCGCGGAAGATGGCCGACCCAGCGGGTGCCGGGCACAGGGTGCTGAGCTTCATCCACTCGGGTTCGTCGCTCAGGTTGGGGATGGGATGACGAGAGTTCTGAGTGCCGGGGATCTGTCTCGTGGGACCGTTCTCCGGCGTGAGGTCGACCATCGGGAAGTTGATCGTGACAGCTGGAACGGGGAGCTCTCGCGTCGAGACGCGCCCGGTGGGATCGTGAAGCTCGGACCACACGTTGTCGGAGTGAAGACCTTGGTACTCGATGGCTCCGGGCATGGCGACATCGCCTCCGCCACCGATCAGGATGTAGTTGGGTGAGCCGAAGATCGCGGTGAGGATGGGTGTGGTGGTCGGCAGGTCGACCAGCTCGACCCATTCGTCGACGTGCATCATGTGCCGCGACGCCGAGCTGCTGCCGAACGAGTAGCGGTGGGGCAGGCCGCCGGCGCCGCCCCCCGCCGCGCAGGTCGGATCGACTGCCAGCATCTCCTCGAGCGCCCGCACGGTTGCTGCGCGCATGCGGTCCAGTTGCTGCGGGCCGAGTGCGTCACGAACGACGACGAACCCGTCGCGATGGAACAGTTGAGCCGCTCGCTCCACCTCGGTGGGATCGAGAACCTCGAGGCCCCTGATGCCGTTGTGCTTCCACAGCTTCTCGCGCAACTTCACCACGTTCGGGTCGTCGTATGCGCGCGTCCAGCCGGCGCAGCCTGGATCGCCACCGATGAGGTTGTAGTGCTCAGGAGTCGTCTCGATCTCTGTCGGAGGAGTGTCGAGGCCCAGTGGATTGCTGTTGCTGGTGGTCAGCGTCGGCGTGCGATTGGCGAAGCCATTCGGTGGAACCGAGGAGTGCCAGCCGAGGTTGGCCGGTCGTGTCGTGGTATCAGTCAATGGATCTGCCCCGTCGTCTGTGGCGCACCGTGCATTCGGCCCTGGTCAATTGCCTCGCCATGTCGCTCTCACGTTAGGTCTGCTCGCACCGGTGGCACGATCCCACGGGCACGTCGTGAGTGATCTGGCGCGGCAGGTTCTCGTTCGGGTGGACTCTGGACCGCCCCGGTCGCCGGTGCAAGTGCTTCATATACGATCTGATGATGCTTGGGTCGTGTCGGAGTGTGCCGGTACGCGATCTCTAGCTCACTGTGGAGCCGGGAGGCGCAACGAGATGCGCGCCCCGCCGAGCGGCGAGTCAGCCACCACCACCTCGCCCCCGTGGGCGCGAGCGACTGACGCCACGATGGCGAGGCCCAACCCGGCGCCGCCGACATCAGCGTTGCGCGCCTCGTCGAGACGCCCGAATCGTCGCACGATCGCCTCGCGGTCCTCAGCGGCCACACCGGGACCGTCGTCGTCGACGTGGATCCAGACATTTCCGTCGGATGTCGCTGCTTCGACCCGAACGGTCCGGTTGGCGTGGCGGCACGCGTTCGCCATGAGGTTGCGAACTGCACGGGCAACCAGACGCTCGTCGATGGTTGCCTCTGT
>DATAJN010000066.1:0-3379 GCA_036262105.1 Ilumatobacteraceae bacterium | reverse complement strand
ACGTTCGAGGAGTAACCCAGGGACGGCGGCTCGTAGCCTTGACCAGGTGAGGATCGGTACGTTCACACCCGTTGCGCCTGTTGTGTTGGCGCCGATGGCCGGGGTCACCAACGCGCCGTTCCGCTCGGTGTGCCGCGAGTTTGCGCCAGGCCTGCTCTACGTCAACGAGATGGTGATGGCCACGGCCGTGGTGCACGGAAACTCCAAGACCGAGCGGATGATGACCTTCGGCGCCGACGAGCAACCACGCAGTCTGCAGATCTACGGCAGCGATCCGGCGATGCTCGGTGAGGCGATCCGCATGCTCTGCGACGCCGACCGGGTCGATCACATCGACATCAACTTCGGTTGCCCGGCAGCCAAGGTCACGCGCAGGGGCGGCGGCGCGGCAGTGCCCGCCAAGCCCAACTTGCTGCGGGCGATCCTGCGCAGCGCCGTCGCCTCGGCCTCGCCGTACGGAGTACCGGTCACCATCAAGTTCCGCAAGGGTCTGTTCGACTCGTTGCAGACGTACATCGAAACGGGTCGCATCGCTGTCGATGAAGGGATCGTGGCCATTGCCCTGCACGCTCGCACGGCCGAGCAGCACTATGCGGGCACCGCCGACTGGAACGCGATCGGCGAGTTGAAGGCGGCGGTGCCCGAGATCCCGGTGCTCGGCAATGGCGACATCTGGGAAGCCTCCGACGCGGTGGAGATGATGCGTTTCACTGGCTGCGACGGCGTCGTCGTCGGTCGTGGGTGCCTCGGACGGCCGTGGTTGTTCCGCGATCTCGTCGAAGCCCTCAACGGCCGGCCGGTGCCGCGCTCACTCGTGCTCGGCGAGGCATGCGCGGTGATGGCCCATCATGCCCGGTTGCTGGTCGCCCATCTCGGGGGAGACCTGGCGATGCGCGACTTCCGCAAGCACACGTCGTGGTACCTCACCGGATACCCGGTCGGTGGTGATGTTCGCCGGAGGTTCGCCAATGTGTCGACGCTCGGCGAATTGGAGGACTTGATCGCCACGCTCGACCCCGCCACCGCCCTGGTCGAAGGTGGCGAGCGAATTCGCCGCGGCCACACCAACGGTCCCATTCGAGTAGCGCTTCCCGACGGCTATCTCGACCATCTCGACGACCTCACCGTGCCGGACGATTCGCACGTGATGGCGTTGAGCGGCGGATGACGCCGGTCGTTCTCGCCTCCGGGTCGCCTCGTCGTCATGAGCTGCTGGCCCAGATCGGGGTTCAGTTCACCGTACGGGTCCCCGCCATCGACGAGTCGCCCGAGCCCGGCGAGTCGCCGTCGGGCTACGTCCGTCGCCTGGCCTTCGCCAAGGCCGCTGCGGTCAGCGCCGAGCCGGACGAACTGGTGATCGCGGCCGACACGACGGTCGAGGTCGATGGCGAGATCCTTGGCAAGCCGCTCGACAACGATGACGCCGCGTCGATGTTGCGGCGCTTGTCGGCGCGCACGCACCGCGTGCACACCGCGGTTGCAGTTCGCCATGGCGAGCAAGAACTGGTCGAGGTGTGCACGACCCTGGTCACCTTCGTGCGGCTCGACGAAGCGATGGTGCAGTGGTACGTGGCAACCGGAGAGCCGATCGACAAGGCAGGTTCCTACGCGCTCCAGGGTGCTGGGGGAGCACTCGTGCAGCTCGTTCGAGGCAGCGTGAGCAACGTGATCGGTCTCCCGCTGCACGTCGTGATCGAGCTCGCGAATCGCTGTGGTGCGGAGTTGTTGACGGCCGGTGCGCGAAGTGAGGTTGTCAGGTCGTCGGCCACGAGGTGACCGTTTGCCCGCTGCCGTCGATGATCTGAGCGGTGAATGGCACAGGCTCGGTGAACGCGTATGCAGCGAACACGTCGGCCAGGTCGGCACCCACATCGACAAATGTCAGCTCGACCGGCGCGAGCCCGGTGGGGTTCACCTCCAGCTTGGCATCGGTCATGGAGCGCGGCACTCTGGCGAGCACGTACGTACGTCCCCGGTCGACGAGGGTCTCGATGGTGGGCCCGGGACCCTGCACGCTGAGTCGTCCCGTCGTTGGCGCCGACGTGGATGCGGGTTGGCCGATCCACCACACGAACCAGTTCGTGGCGTCGTCTGGAGCGGTGGAGACCTGCACGGTCCACGGCCCGTCCAGCCATCCGGAGCCGACCGTGTGCTGTTCGCCGGTCGACACCGAGACATCGGGCTGGTCTGGCTGCACCTGTTGCTCGACGGCATCGGTGGCACCGGGGCGCACCGTCTGGGCGATGGCCGCGAGCTGTTGCCGATCAAGGTTGCCGCGCATCGTGATCAGGCGATCCCCGTCTTGCCATTGGACGATCGCCAGCTCGGGCTCGACAGCGGACGTGCCGAGGATCCCGGGAAAGTCGCCGACGGTGATCGGTGCCATGTCGGTCATCGCGAACCGCACCGCCACATCGCGATTCGATTGCGGGAAGGCGGCGACGGTGATGGTGAAGCTCTGCGCAAACGTGGCCGGTACGCCGGTGGTGTAGCCCACCCAGGCAACCGGCAGGCCGTACAGCGCCGTTGATGGATCGGTGAAGAGCAGCGGCTTGTGATCGGTGACGAAGAATGGGTCGTGGAAGTGGATCGCCGAGTCGCCGACGTACACCGATTCGACGAGGCGTAACAATTGGCGATCGGCCCACCCGAACGAGGTGATCTCGAGACCGTCGCCGTCCTTGGTGAACGACAGCCGCGCCTGGCCGGACGACGGGTCGTGCTCGACGACGACGTTGGTGCCGCCGGCAACCGTGCGGTACGCGTTGCGCCCGGTCGAGTGGTGCGTGCCGCGCGACACGATGAACCAGGATCCACTGTTCGCCGTCGCCCCGGCCGTCGCCCACAGTTGGGCGGTCGTGCTGTCGGTGAAGTCGGCGGTGTTGCCACCCATGCCGAGCGTTTCCGCGAAGTGCATGGTGAACCCCGTCGGCAACGGATCCGCCACGTAGTACTGCGGGCTGACGATGCTGACCTTCGGTGTCGACCTGACGGTGGTCGTCGAGCCGAATGTTGTCGTCGGTGGCGATGCCTTTGGTGCTCTCGAAGAGATCGCCGAACTGATCACGCCGTAGCCGATCACCGCAAGCAGCGCTGCGGCGGCCGCAGGACCGATCCATCGCCGGCGGCCGTCGGGCGCAGTGGTACGAGCCGTCGGATGAGACGTGAAGCCGTCGTCGTCATCATCGATGATCTCGATGATCTCGATCGCGGGATCCGTCTTCATGGCGCGGGCCACGCGGCGAGGACGGTTCCATCAGCGGCAACGACCTGTGCGGTGTACTGACCCGGCTCGCTGAACGCGTAGGCAGCGAACGTACGGTCGAGGGTTGGGCCGAGGTCGTTGAAGGGGATGATCACCGGGTCGAGCCCGTCACGA
>DATAJN010000065.1:0-7403 GCA_036262105.1 Ilumatobacteraceae bacterium | reverse complement strand
CTCCAGACGAGGACTGAACTTGTTGGCGAGGCGGATCAACTCCTTGGCAACGTCCGATTCGGGTTCCTGGCGCACCACGACCTCACCGCTGTTCATCGACAGCGGCACCATGCGCGAGCTGGGCAGAGCGGCGTCGATCTTCATGCCGAGGGCAGCTTCGACCTCGGCGACCTCGAGGCCGACCCTGGTATCGGCACGGTTGAGCACGAAGTGCCTCGACGCTCCGGTCATGTGCAACCGATCGAGCGCGTTCACTTCCTTGGTGAGGTTGCGGATGCTGGCGACGTCCATGCTGGCCAGGAAGACGATGTCGGTGGCGCGTTCGATCGCGGCCAGGGCTCGTTCGTCGAGGCCGGCGGCGGTATCGATGACCACGTAGGCGAAGTCGCGCGCCAGGATGTCGATGACCTGACCGGAGAGTTGCGAGGTGACTGCCTCGCCCTCTTCCGGTAGCCCCGACCCGGCGAGCACGAGGAGTCCCGACGGCTCGTGCCGAGTGAGGAACACCTTCAACGTGGTGCTGTCGAAGCTCGGCAATGTGGCCAGCTGACCGATGGTGCGATCCGGCACCATTCCGAGCACGCTGGCGACATCGCCGAACGCGCAATCGAGGTCGACGAGCACGACGTCACCGGAGTTGGTGCTGGCAAGGGCGACACCGAGGTTGGTCGAGACCATCGTCTTGCCGCTGCCCCCCTTCGGAGACAGGATGACGATGACCTTACCGGTGGGCACCGGGGCCGTGGTCGCCTGCGCTGCCCGCAGCCGTTCGCCGCGCTCGGCGGCCAGAGTGACCGCCGGAACGAGCTCGGTGTCGGCCGCGTCGGGGTCGATGATGTCACGTACGCCGCAGCGTGCTGCCTCACGCCACAGCTCAGGCGTCGGGACGCGGACGAGCACGACAGCTACGTCGGGGTGGTCCTCATCGAGCAGCCGGCTGACGTCGAGGGCCAAGGACTCGGGAACATCAGGAGCCAGGCAGACGACGAGCGGGTCGTCCTCGAGCAGCGAGTTGGCGAGAACCTTGCCCTCGAAGGCGTCGTCGTTGTCGTCGTTCCACGAGCGACGCAGGTACTTGATCGACACGAGATCGTCGAGCGCGACGCCGAACAGTGGGTCGGTCGTGATGACTGTGATGGTGAAGGGCTCGTTCACGATCGCGGCACCGTCACGTAGACCTGATTGAGGGTGACGACGCGGCCGCCCGTCTCACTGGCGGTCGTGCCCTCGACGGTGAGCCAGATGTGACCGAACTCCGCAGCGAACACGACCTGCTCGACCGAAGATGTGTCGAGCGCCAGCGTGACAAGCAGGGTGTCGCTCGGCGCCTCGTCGACGGTGGCGGCCTTCGGAGCGACATCAGCGGCACTCGAGGAGCTGTCGGCGATTTCCGTGGCTCGCTGGCTGTCAGCCTTCGAGAGTTGGACCGCGGTGACAAGCACTTTGTGGAACGTGAGATGGGTGGTGTTCGGTGTCTGAGAACTGGCCTGCTTTTCTCCCGGCACCGTTGCATCCGTTGGGTTGGCCGTCTGGGTGTTGAGATCGAAAGGATCGAACGACAGCACAACTCCGACGGTGTCGCCGGGCTTGACCGCGGCGCCTGCGGCCCGCTCCGGGTCGAGCTTGATGGTGAGCTCCTGCAGCCCCTTGGGGACGTCTACACGGATCAGCGATCGGGGGTCGGTCAGTCGGGACGAGAGCAGTTGCTCGCCGGGGTGGAGCGCCACGGCGGCCACGAATCCTTGGTTCTCGCCGTCGAGCGTGGTGAGCGCCTTGTCGGCCAGCAAGCGGCGCGGCACCTGCTGCACCTCCACGTTGTCACCGATATCCGACAGGTTGGCACCCTGAGCGATCTCGTGAGTGACGATCAGCACCGGTACTTCGGCCTGTTCGGTCACGGCATCGTTTTTCGCATGCTGAACGTAGGCGACGAGCGCGGCGGTACCCAACGCGGCCATCAACAGCGCCACGATTATCCCGTAGATCCTGCGTTTCATGTACGTACCTTCCGCTTGAGAACTGGTAGAGCGATCAGCCGATCAACTTGATCGCCGTCACGCCGAGGTTAGGGCCGCCCGGCACACCACCGCTCTTGGTGGTCTTGGTGAACGTACCCTGGATGCAGAGGCCGCTGTCGTCGGGCGTCAACGGGCATCGAAAGCGCCTCGGGCTCCTGTTGTTCCCGCCGAAATTCACCGCAGTGACCTTGAAGCCCACGAATCCGAGCAGGTGGTACTGGCCGTCGCTCACGCCGCCGCTCGTGTTGTCGTAGAGGGCGAGCACCAAATCGGGTCCGGTTCGCAAATTCCTTGCCCGGCAACCCGGCGCCACGTTGCTCGCCGTGTATGCCGCGTACCACGCCCCTGCGCTGACGTCGGCCGTGCAATTCGAGGAGCCGAGCCAGCCGAAGCCGCCGGGGAACGTTGCGCCCGAGGTGCTCGGAGAGCAGGGCTCCACGCCGGCCTCGTCGGGCGGAGGAGCGCCGAAGCTGTGGAAGTAGATGGTGGTGCTTCCACTCGGGAACGACGAGCCGTCGAGAGTGCCGCCGAGTTTCGTGTACTCGCAGGCCGGTATCACGATCGGCGATACCTTCGCCGACTGGAGTCCGCCCCATTGTGCGACCGAGTTCGCGTTGACGGTCTTTCCGCTGACGGCGCCGACCAGAGGTGCCAGAAGCATCGGCACCTGGTTTCCTCCTCCGGCGCTCTCGGTGCTGGTGAAGACCTGCACCCAGTTGGTAGCGCCGTCGAGACCCGCGGGAGTGCTGCAGCCACCAGCCGAAAGGCCGGGACCGACGCCGCAGACGAGTGGCACGGCGCTTGCATGGTCGTTGGAGTTGTCGTCGGCCAGCTTGGTAGCGGTGGTCATCACCGAACCGCAGGTGTCACCCGTCGCGCAGTTGTAGGCGATCGCCAGGGCCGCGGCGTCGGCACCGTTCTGCAACTGGCGCCTCTCCACGTACAGCGCACCGAGATCGATCGTGAGAGCGCCCACGCCGAGCAGCACGGTCATCGACAGGCCAACCCACAGCAGGATCATCCCCTCGTCGTCGCCGCGTTTCGTCAGCGAGGCCTTCAAAGACCACATAACATGCTCGCAGTCGCCGTCAGAGTCTTGGTGCCGAGACTGATGAACGGGATGCCGAACGTGATCTTCGCCTTCACCGTCACCGTTGCGTATTGCGGACTTGCCGGATCTGCCGTGGCTGGGCACGAGCCACTCGTCGAGATGCCCGTGACCGTCGCCGATCCACGGCCAGCGTTGACAGCGTTGCTCACCGACTGATGGAGGGCAAGCGCTCTGGCACCTTCACGGGCGGCACCCTGAATCGACTCCTGATAGCTGTATGCCCTACCGAACTCGATGATGCCGACCATGACCATCAACAGCACGGGCAGGATCAAAGCCAACTCGATCATGGCCGCACCCCTATCCCGTTCTGTGGTCCGCACCCTCATTGTACCCACTCACCTTCACCACGACATCAAGCTTGAAATGAGGTCGCTCAGCCTGCTGCTGAACAGCCTCACACCTACCATCGCCACGAAGGCGATCACCGACACGGTCACGCCGTATTCCACGATGGTCGCGCCCTGATCGCGAGTGTCGCTCTCGGATGCGGGTTCGCCACCAGGTGGAGAACACGACGTGACCATGGCGGTCAGCCGGCTGGGTTGAGCGCGTTGAAGAAGGCGCTGAGCTTGGTTCCGAAGGCAGCGACGCCGACAGCGGCCACCAACGCGATCAACGACACGATGAGCGCGTATTCCACCATGGTGGCCCCGCGATCCTCGTGTGTGCGCTCGCTGTCGGTGAACCAGTTCTGAACAAAAACCATGATTCTGAGCATTGGAAGTCTCCCTTTGTCCGTCCGCTAGCCGTCCGCCCAAGACTGGGCAACTCCGAACGTGCCCGATAGATCGCCAAGGTGCAATGGGCCGTTTGGCCCACTCCTCGCTATTTAGTCAAGATTTCGTAAAGTTTTCCAGCCCCAGAGTGCGCCCACTCCGCACAAAGTGCCGAGAGCACCACCAAGCGGAGCCAGTGATCGGAAGGCGAAAGCGCCAGTGACGGCCGCCGCGGTCACGCCGAGCTCGGCCCAGAAGTACCACACCGGAATCCTCGCACCACAACAATGGGCCTTGCCGCGCTGCAGCAGCCAGGTGACGATCGGGATGTTGCGGTACATCGGTATCTGCCTTCCGCACACGCACATCGAGCGACCGTCGGGAGCCCGACCCACCGCCCTGCGTTCCAGAACCACGCAGACGAACGACGCCGTGTACCCGCCGAAGAGGGCCGCGAGGAAGTAGGTCATCGGTAGGCGCTCTGGCTGCCGTCTTGACGAAATCTTGACAGATCACGCTCCGGCACCGTTCGTCACCCTGCGTCGACAAAGGATCGTGGGAAGCGGGCGATCATGGCGATGGCGTGCTGCAACTCGCGGGCGTCGACACACTCACCGATGCGGTGGGTGTTCTGCTCGATGCCCGCACCAATGCCGAACATCGGCGGGTGCTTCACGGATCCGGACACTACCCATTCTTTCTCCCGGCCGACGTCGATCGTCGAGTCGTCAATGGCGATTGGGAAGCCCACGCCGTCTGTCGAGAAGATCCACTTGTCGACACGCGGTTCGGTCCGCAACGCCCCGCCCGTAGCCCCACCGACCGGCTCGACGACGTGCGGCGTGACCACGCGACGGTACGCATCGACGGCAGCCTGTATCGACGGGTGCTCCTCGGGCGTGACCCAACCCGGATAGACCTGGGCGTTGTCGACGGGATACGAGCACCACGTCGGCTGCGAATAGCGAGGTACGCCGATGGTGACGGTCAAACCCGCGGCGCGTGCGACCGCCACCGCGTCGAGCGACTCGACATCGGCAAGGGACTGCTCCGGGGTCTCGCCCACTGTGAGGCGCCGATCGAATCGGAACGTGAAGCAGTCCGGCACGGCACAGTCACTGGGGGTGTCGAGCGCCGACCAAGAAGCCGTCCGCGTTCCGCGACCGAGGAACGAATGCTCCGAGAAGCCTCTGCCGGTGACATGACGTTGCGCCGCCTCGGCGATGATCGCGCCTCCGTGCTCGAGAGGGTTCAGCCCTTCGAACGGCATGGATCCGTGGCACGAACGGCCGGCGACTGTGACCTCGATCTGCATACGGCCGCGTTGGCCGCGATAGATGCCGAGCGCACCCTTCACTGCATCGCCGGTGCCTTCGGTGAGCACCACGACGTCGGGGATCATGTCGGCGCCGGCTCCCGGCAACACCTCAGCCACGATGTAGCGAGGCCCGCCCCCGTCGTTGTCCTCCTCGGCGGCGGTGGCGTACGACCGCACGATTGCCCCGTGCAGCGCGCCGTCGTCGACAAGCTCCAGCAGGATCTTCGTGGCGACGATCTGGGCAACGACGCCGGCCAGCTGGTCGGCCGAGCCGCGACCGAACACCAGATTCTTCCACTCGTGGTGAGGAGGCACGTAGCCGAGCTGAGCGCGCAGCGAGGCAGGATCGAGGAACGTTCCTTCGACCAGCCCGTCGTAGGGGTCGACGGCGCCGCCGAGCTTGTCGTGCCACTGGCCGCGCAGGGCCTGCACCGTGTCGGTATGACCGTCGAAGTAGATGATCTTCTGGTGGTCCGGCGCCACGCCGTCGAACGGATCACGCACGACCCACACGAGGTTGCCGTAATCGTCGAACCACACGTCGTCGGCATGTCGGACGGCGTCGATGTCGATGATGGTGTTGCGCAGGAAGTGGAGGCGTCTGCCCTCGTGATTCGACAGCCCCGAGCGCGGGTCGCCGCCATCTTCGACAGGCCGGTCGACGTCGTCGGCCGGGATGCGTATGGCTTCTTTCAAGATGCGAACCGCCAGAGGGCGATATCGCTCGGCAAGCTCGGCGACCTTGTGATCGAGCTCCTCGAGACCCGGATCGGACCGATCGAGCTCCGTCATGTTGGACATCACGCACCTCCACTGAGTACGGCACCGAGATAACCGGCCCATCGCAGTTTCACGTCTCCAGGGTGCGCCTGAGGGTCGAGCCCGGGAAGGGGCGTGCGGTCCCCGGGGCAGGGTCATCGGACCCTGGTGTGTCCGCCGCTTGAGCGGGGCGCCCGCGCCCGGCAAAGATCTGCCTGTGGCTCACTGGTTGATGAAGTCGGAACCCGAGGAGTTGTCGATCGACGACCTCGCTCGTGCCAAGCGCAAGCGATTCCAGTGGGACGGCGTGCGCAACTACAGGGCGCGCAACTGGATGCTGCAGATGAAGCCGGGTGAGCAGTTCTTCTTCGCCCACAGCAGCTGCAAGATCCCGGGAATCGCCGGTGTCGCCGAGATCGTCGGTGACGCGTATCCGGATCCCACACAGTTCGACCCGGAGAGCCACTACTACGACCCGGCGTCACCGGCCGCCAAGCCTCGATGGGTGTGTCGCGATGTGCGCTTCGTCGAACGCTTCCCCGCGCTGCTACCGCTCGCCACGCTGCGCCAGCACGCCGATCAGCTGGGAGCGTTCCACTTGCTTCAGAGAGCCAACCGTCTCAGCGTGATGCCGGTCAGCGATTCGCAGTGGGACTACATCGTCGGTTTGACGTCTCACGGTTCGTCTCGCTGAGCACCTCAGCGCTTCGAGGATCTGGTCCGGCCGCCGAACTGCGTACCACCCTGAGCCCAGAGCCGGATACCGCCCAACAGACCGGCGTTGGGGTCGATGATGCTGACCTTGGGTCCGAGCGTGCCAGAGAGATGCTGGGCGTTGCCTCCGCCGACGTAGAGGTGGTCGAACACGAACACCGCGTCGAGCATTGCAATGGCCTTGTGTACCCGCCGGCTCCAAGCCTTCGGGCCGATATTCTTCAAGGCGACATCGCCGATCTGTTCGTCGTAGGTCTCACCCTTGCGGAACCGGTGTTGAGAGATCTCCATGTGCGGTGCCAGTTGGCCGTCGTGCAGCACCGCGGTGCCGAAGCCGGTGCCCAAGGTGATGACCACTTCCAACCCGACGCCTGTCGCCGCGTCGAGGCCTTGGAGGTCGGCATCGTTCACGATCCGAGTCGGCTTGCCCAGCGCCTTCACCAATGCAGCGGCGAGGTCGAAACGATCCCAGGCTTTCGCCGACTTCCGGTCGACCTTGGAGCCGGGACCTTTTGACAGGACGAGATGTGGCGCGGTCAGCACCCTGCCGCTGCGAACCATGCCCGGGAACCCGACCGAGACGCGGTCGTACTGCTTCACCGGCTGGACCAGCTGGTGCAACTGCTCGACGAGTCGTGTTGGTGGAAGCGGATAGGGCGTCGGCACGCGCAACCGCTCGGTGAGCGCCTTGCCATTGGCGTCGAGTGTCAGCGCCTTCAGACCACTTCCACCGATGTCGATCGCAAGGGTGATCGGTGCGGCGG
>DATAJN010000064.1:0-19061 GCA_036262105.1 Ilumatobacteraceae bacterium | reverse complement strand
TAAGCGGGATTCTGTGACGCCGGAGCGCCGGTGACCATCCCTCTAGGCGGCCTACCCGAGAGGTAGCCGGCGAACCGGCTGGACGGGCAGCCCATCCTCTCTGCTTGGCCTTGCTCCGAATGGGGTTTGCCAGCCGCGCAGGTCGCCCTGCACGCTGGTGCGCTCTTACCGCACCGTTGCACCCTTACCTGTGACCAGCGAACTGGTCCATCGGCGGTCTCTCTCTGTTGCACTTTCCGTCAGGTCACCCCGACCTGGCTCGCGCCAGCATTCTGCCCTGTGGAGTCCCGACTTTCCTCGACACGGTCACCGAAGTGCCATGCCGCGGTCACCCGGCCGACTCACCATCGCCGGTCAGTGTACGAGCAGCTCAGCAGCTCGGTTTCATGTACTCGTAGATGAACGAGTTGAGGCTCGGGGTCTCGAGGTTGAGCTTCAGTCGCGTGCCGTTCTCGTCACCTTTGCCGACCACGATCTGTAGGGCGGCGAGACTGCCGAACTGCGACGGGATGGCGGTGACTCCGGGGATCTCTGTCTGCTGCACCGTCACTGCCGGTGCAGCAGCACCGCCGGACGGATTGGCGATGTTCTGCAGCGTCGTGCTGGTGGCTGGGACCGTTGTCGGCGGCGAGGCCGGCTCGGCATTGACCGCATCGGTGAAGTTGACGAGGCCGCCCGGTCGGGCCGGGTTGATCGTGAGTGCCAGCAGCGCGGCGTGACGTGCCGAGCGAGCTCCGACTGTCATTGCCTCGGCGCGGAGCGCGGGATCGGAGAACATCACGACGAACGCTTGGCTCGTGGCCCCGGCCAAGTACTCGAGGCCATGAGCGAAGTTGAGCACGTCGCGGCGTGGGTCATCGCTGGGCCCGATCGCCTTGGTACTCGCGGTGGCGTCAACGCCCTTGGTGATCCGGGTGACGACCGGGTTGATGATCGTGTCGTCGATCTTCGGGTTGCCGCACGTCCACGCGGTGCCACCGGCAGCGGTGGTGAGCTTTTCGAACAACTTGGCCTGGTCGGCGTGGTCAGCCCGGAAGCGCTTGATGACATCGTCGAACTTCGGATCGAGCAAGTCGCTGTTGCCGATGATCTGGTCGTACACGGCAACGATCGAATGCTGGAGCGACGATGCAGTGCGGAGAAGCGCGACGTTGGTGACGACTGCATCAGGCAGCGGCACCGTCGTGGGAACCGCCCCGACTCGTCCTACTTCGCCGCGGGCATGCTCGCCGCAGGCACTGATCACTGCGGCCGCGGCAACGGTGAGGCCGCCGACCCGCAGGACGTCGCGCCGGCCGAGCAGGCTGTTGTCGTGACGGCTCACGGCCTCACCCTTCCGCCGGCGCAAGGGCGTCGGCCTCTTTGTTCACTAGCAGATCGTCGAGATCGGTCGACCCGTTGAGAGAGGCGAGCACTGTGCCGTGACGGGCTTCGACGATCAGAATGGAGGCGATCAGTGCCGCGCCATCGGTTCCCTGAAGCTTGCCGAGAATCTCCGTGTGCGTGGCCACGGCCGTTGATTCGAGCCCATAGGCAGCATCGAGCGTGTCGGCCAGCTTGCCGCTGAACGACGCCTTGAGCTCGTCGAAGATCGGGTTGACGGCTTGTGGTGCCTCGCGTCCGAGCATTCCCGACAAAGCAGCCGCGTAGGCGTCGTGCGATTCGCGAATGGTGGCAATGACGGCTCGCTGCACTTCGTCGAACAACCCGTTGGTGCCCAACGCCACGTCGTACAGGTGGCGAGCGGCGAGCTCGACCGTCTGGGCGAAGCCAAGCAGCGAGACGTCGTCATCGGTCGGTCGCTTCGGCGGAGCGGTGGTGGTTGTGGCCGCCGGCGTGGTGTCGGATGTCGAGTTCGGTGGCGTGGTCGCACTGGCCCGACCACTGAGGAACGGGAGGAGTGAAATCGCTGCCCCACCCAGGCCGATGCCGAGGAGGCGACGGCGGATGAATGCCTTGTCGTCCGGTGCCGACTCCATCACATCGATGTCCACGAAGAAATCCTTTCGAGATGCTCATCCGTCAGCCTTCCCTGCCGGGGGTGAGCGGAGCAATTCTAGAAGTCGAGTGCCGACAGGTCTGGTATCCATCCCCGGGCACGCTCGATCGCCCGGGCCCACTGTTGCCGATCGAGCTGCCCGGTCGGCTCGACCACCAGCCGCGGATGCCAGGCGGCAGCGATGTCGTCGAACGAACCCCAGACCCCCACCGCCAGACCGGCAAGATAGGCCGCGCCGATGGTGGTTGCCTCTGTTTCCCGTGACACCTCGATGGCCCGACCGGTGGCATTTGCAAGGGCTTGGATGAACGTCGGATTCTGGCTCATCCCCCCGTCGACCCTGATCGCCGCGATCGAATTGCCGTAGTCGGACTCAGCTGCCTCCAACAGGTCGGCGCCCCGGTGGGCGATGCCTTCCAGCACAGCACGTACCAACTGTGGTCGGCCGCTGCCGCGAGTGAGGCCGAGCAGCGTGCCTCGTGCCCCGTAGTCCCATTGCGGTGTGCCGAGGCCCATCAACGCCGGCACGTAGACGACTCCATCGGTGTGATCGCACTGCGCAGCGACATCGTGGCTGTGAGCCGCTGAGTCGATCAGCCCTAGATCGTCGCGCAACCACTCCACGTTGGTTCCCGCCGACAGCATGATCGCCTCGGCGCCCCACATCCGCTGACCAGCACGACTCCAGGCCACGATCGGAAAGGTGCCGTTCTCGCTACGACGAGCCGACGGCGGTCCGGTCGGCCCGACGCACACGTCGAGCATGCCCCCCGTGCCGAACGTGATCTTCGCCAAGCCCGGGCGCACGCAGCCTTGACCGACGAGGCTGGCCTGCTGATCACCGATCAGTGCGGCGAGCGGCGGCGCGCCCGGCAGCGCGGTGGCCTCGCCGAACACACCCGTCGAGTCGATGACGGTCGGCAGCATGCCCATCGGTACGTCAAGGGCTGAGCAGGCCTCGGCCGACCACGACATCGAGTCGGCCGAGAGCAGGCCGGTGACCGCGGCATTCGAGGGATCGGTCACATGGACGGCACCGCGCGACAACACCCACGCGACCCACGAGTCGACGGTTCCGAAGCACAGGTCGCGGTCGCGGGCTCCGGCAATGTTGTTCAACAACCAGGCGACCTTCGTCGCTGACTGATTCGGCGCGAGCGGCAGCCCGTGTTCCGACTTGGCGTTGATGCAGTCGAAAACAGTGCGAAGGTCTTGCCAGCCGAGGCCGGGCCCGATTGGCTCACCGCTGCCGCGGTCCCACACCAGCGTCGACGCCCGTTGGTTGGTGATGCCGACGGCCGCGACCGGCCCTGACGTGGCGAGGGATCGGGTGGCTACCTCGAGCACCGCCTCGGCCATCGCTGCGCCGTCGAACTCGACGAGGCCAGGGAATGGCGTCGACGGCGGAAATGCGCGGTATTCGAGCCCACGCACGGCGCCACCACCGTCGACCACGGCGGCGCGCAGCCCGGATGTGCCGACATCGACGACAAGGGTGCTCATGAGGAACCTCTGCTGGTGGAAGGAAGGAACCCGCGCCGCTGCAGTGCACTGCCCAAACCGCCGCCGATCAACCCTGCGGCGGCAACGGCGGTGAGGTTGAACATGTCGGCCAGCCAGTGGATCGCGTTGCCGCGGATCGCACGGATGATGATGAACACTGCTTGTGCAGCGGCGTAGGTGCCGATCGCGCAGACGATGCCGTGCTTGAGCGGCAGTCGCAGGCGTTGTACCCAGGCGGCCACACCGGCGCCGAGCACAAACCCCAACAGTGCGGCGAGTGTGAGCAGCGACGCCAAACCGGAGTGCTGGTGATCGTCGGCGACGATGCGCGCCGCGATCAGAAATGGGATGGCGAACACCAACGCAACGCTTCCGCCGGCGCGAAGAGCGCTCCAGTCGAGGTTGCTCACGGCCACGGTGCCACACCGAAGGGCGAGGAGAGGCCGAGCTTGCCGGGGTTGAGGATGCCACCGGGATCGAGCGCGTTCTTCAACGACTGCAGCACGCCGAGGGATGAACCCATCGACTCCTCCATGAAGCGGGCGCGATTGAGGCCGATCCCGTGATGATGCGACAAGTTGCCACCCGCGGCGAGCACCGCTCGTTGGCCGGCGTCCCACATCGCCACGTAGGTCGCCTCGATCAGATCCGGCGGAGGTGCCGCGGCAAACGTGAAGTACAGGCAAGCTCCATCGAGGTAGCTGTGCGAGAGGTGGCAGCTGGCGACGCGGGCATGAGGCACGGCCATGAGCGCGGCGCGTGCCTCGGTGAAGATCGTGCCGAGTCTTGACCACGGCGCGGCGATCTCCATCGTGTCGACGACGAACCCCTTGCGCGTCAGTTCCTGCAAGGCATGCGTGTCGTTGCGATGAACCAGCCACTGTTCCACGAGTTCATCGGATGCAGGCAGCGCCGCGGCGCATTCGTCCTCGACGACGCCGAGCACTGCTTCGACGAGGCCGATGTCGCCCTCATCGAGCACGAGGAGGGTGCAGGTCGTGCCATCGCCTGCGTGACTTCGTTGGGTTTCCACCGCGTCGTAGAGGCGCAACACGGCAGGAGTGGCGCCTCGGCGCAGGATGAGGCGACATGCCTCGATACCGGACTCGAAGTCGGCGAACGTGTACGCAGCTCGGCGCTCGTGTGTTGGAACGGGATGAGCCCGCAACCAGACGCGGGTGACGACGCCGAGCGTGCCTTCGCTACCGAGGAACAGATGGGTGAGATCGGGGCCCATTGCCGCAGCAGGGCCATGACCCGTGCGCAGCACCGTGCCGTCGGCCAGCACGACCTCGAGGCCGACGACCATTTCGTCGATCTTGCCGTAGCGGGTGCTGTACTGCCCGACGCCACTACAGGCGACCCAGCCTCCGACGGTGGCAATGTCGAAGCTCTGCGGGAAGTGACCGATGGTCATCGCGCACTGGTGGCGCAACTCGCTCTCGAGGTCAGGCCCGAACGTGCCGGCCCACACCTCGACGACACCGGCGACCGCGTCGATCTCGATGATCCCGTGCATCGCCGTGAGGTCGACGATGACGCCGCCGAACACCGGTATCGATGCACCGGACACGCCGCTGCGGCCACCTGCCGCGGTGACGGGCACAGCGGCAGCCGAACATTCCCTCAGCACATCGCAGACGTGCTCGGTGGTGGTCGGCCGGCAGATGGCGGCTGCCCGCTGCGGAACGCTCCCGGTGAGCGACCAGTGCATGGCCAGCGGCCACCAGTCGCGGCTCGCCGCAGCCGTCTCGGCGACGGAAGTGATCGTCTCGCAGATCGCCTCGAGGCGGGCGATCAGCTCGGCGTCGGGCTGCCGCGTCGTGGTGACGAACCGTGACGCGGTACCGGTGAGTTCGATCGGCGCCGTCGGCTCCGTCACCGATTGACTCCCAGTAGGTCGACCTCGCTGGTGAGTCCCGCAGCCTGCTCCGACGCGCACGACTTGCGGAACTCGGCGACCTGCCGGTCGACCTCGGCATCGTCCCAGCCCATGTCGGGCGCGATCAGCCGGGCGACGTCGGCGGCGGCGGCAACAGTGGCCGGCCGGTCGAACAAGCGGGCCCGGGTGCGACGGGACAACACGTCGTCGAGTGTGACCGACATCTCGGCACGGGCAGCGTGGACGGCTTCGGCCTTGGTGTAGGGCAGACCAGGCACGAGTGGCTCCATGAGGCGCGGATCGGTCGTGCCCAGCGCGGCCACGTCGGCCGCGTCCGAGCCGTATCGATCGGCGAGATGGGCTGCGGCGCGGTCGGCTGGTGGCCGGTACGCGTCGGCTCCTACGAGCGGCAAGTTCTTGGTCGTCGACTTGAGGTGCGTGCCGAGTACTTCGCAGACTGCGTCGACGGTGTCTTCGGCCATCTCCCGGTAGGTCGTGAGCTTGCCGCCCGTCACTGTGATGACGTTGCTGGTGCTGTGGTTCACCCTGTGGCGCCGCGACAAGTCGGCCGTGCGGCCCGACGAAGCGCTCTTCACCAGCGGGCGCAGGCCCGCCCAGACCCCCGTGATGTCTGCCTCGGTGACGCCCGTGGTGATCGAAGCGTTGAGCGCCTTGAGCACGTAGTCGATGTCGTCCTTCGAACACTGCGGATCATCGAGCGAACCGTTGTAGTCGGTGTCGGTAGTGCCGACGTAGGTGTGTTCGAACGTTCCGTCGGGGCGACGCCCCCAGGGCACGACGAACAGGCTGCGCTTGTCCTTCGGTACCGGGATGACGACCGCGATGTCGTTGCGGACCTTGTCCCACGGGACGGTGATGTGCACGCCTTTGGCGGGTCGGATCGAGTCGGGGTCGGCCCCTTCGTCGAGAGTGCGGACCTCGTCGGACCACACGCCGGCAGCGTTGACGATCACCTTGGCGCGTACTGTGACGAGCTGCCCGTCGGCTTCGACCACTGCACCCGAGGCCTGCCCCGACTCGGTCTTGGTGAGCTCGACGACACGGCAGCGGTTGACGACGACAGCGCCGTGCCGCGCGGCTGTGCGTGCAACGGTGAGGCACAGACGGGCATCGTCGACCGTCGCATCGAAGTAGAGATACGCGGAGGCCAACCGTTCTTTCGGCATCGTCGGGAGGTGGGCGAAGGCCGCTTCTTTCTTGAGGCGGCGATGGAACTTGCCGATGCGCCATCCACCGGTGAGGTCGTACATCCACATCGCCGAGCCGAGCGCCCTAGCGATCTTGCGCGACACCACGCCGTCCTTGGTGAGCACGGGGATCATGAACGGCAGGACCTTGACCAGATGCGGTGCGTTCTTGCGCAATCGCTGCCGCTCGTGCAGCGCATCGTAGACCAGGCGAACCTCGCCTTGTTGCAGATAGCGCAAGCCGCCGTGCACCAGTTTGGAGCTCTTCGACGACGTGCCAGAGGCGAAGTCGTCGCGCTCGACGAGTGCTGTACGCAGACCCCTGGCGGCGGCGTCGAGCGCCACGCCGGTACCAGTGATGCCACCTCCGATCACCAGCACATCGAATGATTCGCTCTCCAGCCGCTCGAGCATGTCAGCACGTCGAAATGGAGTGGCCGGAGGCATTGGCGTCATCCTAGGGAATTGGGTGGTCTCGTCCCGCGGTCGACCCGCGGCTATCTGCACTCGTTGCTAATTATCATATGATGCGGCATCCTTTCCCCATCGACCACATCCCAATCACCCCCGTCCAACTGAGCAAGGAGCACACCATGAGCCTCGAAGGCACCAAGACCCACGACAACCTGAAGGAAGCCTTCGCCGGAGAGAGCCAGGCCAACCGCCGCTACCTGTGGTTCGCCCAAAAGGCCGACGTGGAAGGCTATCCCGACACCTCTGCCCTGTTCCGATCCGTTGCCGAAGGTGAAACCGGCCACGCTCACGGCCACCTCGAATACCTCGCCCAGGTCGGCGATCCCGTAACCGGCGAGCCCATCGGCGATTCCGCCGACAACCTCAAGTCGGCAGTGGCCGGTGAGACCTACGAGTACACGCAGATGTATCCGGGGTTCGCCAAGACGGCCCGAGACGAAGGCTTCGACGAGGTGGCCGACTGGTTCGAGACGTTGGCCCGCGCCGAGAAGAGCCACGCGGGTCGGTTCCAACAAGGCCTCGACTCCCTCAGTTGATCCAAGGCGGGTGTGCTGAGTGGCACTACCATGCCGCTCGGCACTCACTCGTCCGAGTGCTGCCACCGCGCCGTCATGACCATCACCTTTGACCCCAAGAACGCGAAGTATCTCGACGAAGCCGACGTTCGCTCAGAATTGACCCGCGTCTACGACCTGTGCCACGGCTGCCGGCTGTGCTTCAAGTTCTGCACGTCGTTTCCCACGCTGTTCGAGATGATCGACAGCCACGACGACCAAGACGCTGGGCGGTTGACTCCTGCCCAGCAAGACCAGGTCGTCGACGAGTGTTTCCAGTGCAAGCTGTGCTACGTCAACTGTCCCTACACACCTGAACTGCACGAGTGGGCGATCGACTTCCCCCGACTGATGCTGCGCACCGACGCCATGCGGCATGCCAACGGCCAGGTCGGCTTGCGTTCTCGGCTCACCGATACGGTCCTGGGCCACACCGACCTCCTGGGTAAGGCGGCGACGCTCTCAGCACCGGTGGCCAACGCGATGATCTCCGCCAAGCCCGGGTCCATGGTTCGCAAGGCGATGGAGATGGCGACAGGCGTTTCCAGCGTTCGCCTGCTTCCGCCGTATGCACGCCAACGCTTCACGACCTGGTTCAAGCGACGCCCGAGGGTGCGCATCGCCAAACGACAGGGTCGTGTCGCCGTGTTCCCGACATGCCTGGTCGAGTACCAGCAGCCGTCGATCGGTCATGATCTGGTGAAGGTCTACGAACGCAACGGCATCGAATGCTCGTTGACCGACGGCGCAGGCTGCTGCGGCGCGCCGTCGTTGCACAGTGGTGATGTCGAGCAGTTCACCAAGGTCGCCACGAAGAACGTGAAGGCGCTTGCCGCATCGGTGCGTCGCGGCAACGACATCGTCGTCCCGCAACCGACGTGCAGTTACGTGTTGAAGAAGGACTACATCGACTACGTCGGCGGGGCGGATGCCCAACTGGTGGCCGACCACACCTACGACGCATCCGAATTCCTCATGAAGGTGCACAAGGGCGAGGGCACCACGCTCGACACCAACTTCGAAGGAGACGTGCCGGTAACCGTCACGTACCACACTCCCTGTCATCTCCGGGCACAGAACATCGGCCTGAAGAGTCGCGATCTGATCAAGCTCACGGGCGCCAAGGTCACAATCGTCCAGCAGTGCAGCGGCATCGACGGAATGTGGGGTCTCCGCGCCGAGAACACGGGTATCAGCGTGGCGATCGCCAAGAAGCTCGCCGATCAGATCAACCGCGCCGATGGAGAAGTCGTTGCGGGTGACTGTCACCTCGCCAACAACGCGATCACCGAACAGACGGGCCGCCGGCCACTGCATCCGCTGCAGCTGCTGGCTCGCGCCTACGGCATCTCCGAGGAGCCGACCAAACAATGAACACCGCCATGAGCACAGGTGCCGCCAGCCGCAAGTTGACCGTTGCCGAAATCGACGACAGTCGGGCCTACGAACGTGTCCGCGACGCATACCGCGCGGAGATGATCGAGCTACGTCGTCGCCGGCGGGTGTCGGTCGGTACCCTCGTCAGCCTGGCGTTCGAGAATCGCGACACCATCAAGTTCCAGATCCAGGAAATGGCCAGAGTCGAGCGCATCACCACCGACGACGGCATCCAGGAGGAGCTCGACACCTACAACCCGCTCGTTCCCGAGGCCGGCCAACTCTGCGCCACCCTGTTCGTCGAGTTGACGACCGACGAGGCGATGCGTGAGTGGCTTCCGAAGCTCGTCGGCATCGAACGGTCGGTGGTGCTCCGGCTGCCGAACGGCGACGCTGTGCGTTGCGCCGTGGATCCGCAGCACGCCGCACAACTGACACGCGAGCACGTCACCGCGGCGGTCCACTACGTCACGTTCGATCTCACGCCCGATCAGTGCGCTGCGTTCGGCCAGGGCACGGTGCTGGCCATCGACCATCCGCAGTATCGGGAGGCGGTTGTCCTCCCGCCGGCCGCCGTTTCTGAGCTCGCCGGCGACCTTCGCGGCGGCTGAGCGCGCAGAACTGTTACAAAGTCTTGAGAAATTCCTGAAAAGGGTCTGGTCAAGCCGTCCCTGGTGAACGTAGATTCACGCGCGCTGGAACGGTGCTCTACCGTCAGCGGGCCAAACTCAGGAGAACATAGTCGTGTCGGTCAGAGAGATCGTATGGCGTGAATTGGGGGCGTGCCGGGGGCTAGAGGCGGCTATGTTCTACCCGGACGACGACGATTTGGCGTTGGAGGCCAAGGCAGTATGTGCTGACTGCGATGTACGCATCGCCTGTCTTGAGCACGCCCTACAGGCGAGGGAGAAGTCCGGGATATGGGGTGGCGCCACCGAGCGCGAACGACGGCGGATGATCCGCCAGCGCCGGCGCACCGCGTAACCTGACTGGATGAATGCTCTCGAGGACCTGGGCGGCTGGCCCGCGCTCCTGACCGAGCTTGTCGAGGGTCGCGACCTGCCCGCTTCCCACGCCCGGGCAGCCATGGCCACGATCCTGTCGGGTGATGCCACCGCTGCGCAGCTGATCGGGTTCGTGGTGGCCCTGCGGGCCAAGGGTGAGACGCCGGAGGAGCTCAGTGGCCTGCTCGATGCCGTGCTCGATGCGGCCGCACTCGTGCCCCTCGGCGAAGACCTGCGCTCCCGCGCGGTCGACATCGTTGGCACTGGGGGCGACCGTAGCCACTCGATCAACGTCAGCACGATGGCGGCAATCGTGGTCGCCGGTGCGGGCGTCCCGGTCTGCAAGCACGGGGCCCGTGCTGCTTCGTCGCAATGTGGAGCCGCGGACGTGCTCGAGGAGCTGGGCGTCGCCATCGAGCTCTCACCCAACGGCGTGCTGCGTTGTGTCGAGCAAGCCGGCATCGGCTTCTGCTTCGCGCCGAAGTTCCATCCGGCTTTCCGCTTTGCCGCGCCAAGCCGCCGCGAGATCGGGATCGCCACGGTCTTCAACATCCTCGGCCCGATGGCGAACCCCGGCCGGGTTCGTCGCCATCTGATCGGGGTTGCCAATCCAGCAGTTGCCGAGCGGATGCTGGCGTCGCTACGCCTGCACGGCTCGGAGCGGGCGTGGGTGGTGCATGGCTCAGGCATCGACGAGCTCACCACCACCGGCACCTCGACCGTGCTCGCCCTCGACGACGACAACGTCAGAACGTTCACGGTCGACCCGGTCGCTCTCGGGTTGGCACCGGCGATCCCCGACGAGTTGGTCGGCGGAACGCCGCCCCAGAACGCGGAAGTCGTGCGCCGGGTGCTGAAGGGTGAGCACGGCGCGCATCGCAACATCGTGCTGCTCAACGCTGCTGCCGGGCTCGTCGTTGCGGGCGTGGTCGAGTCGTTGGATGAGGGGGTCATCCTCGCCGCGTCGTCGATCGACGAAGGGCACGCGGCGCAAACCCTCGATCGCTGGGTCCATGAATCCCAGGCCGCCGTGGCAGAACTGGCGGGCTGATCAGTCGTGATCGTCCGTGTGCCGGCCTCGTCGGCAAATCTGGGTCCCGGATTCGACGCACTCGGAATGGCGTTGTCGCTCTATGTCGACGCCGGGGTGATCGACGGCGAGCCGCCAGCTGGAGCGCACCATGTCGATCAGTTCCACCCTGCCTGTGTGGCCTTTCGGCGTGCATGCGGTGAAGGTGAGCTGTGGGTGTGTTCACCGATCCCTGTCGGACGCGGTCTGGGGTTCAGCGGCGCCGTGCGCATCGCCGGCATCGTCGCCGCGCACGCCCAGCGCTTCGGAGGCGATCCCGACGAGATGACGAGCCGCACGCCGGAGATGTTGGCGCTGGCGACTGAGTTGGAAGGTCATGCCGACAACGTTGCCGCGTCACTGTTCGGGGGCATCGTTGCAACTGCCGACGGTCGGGCCGTGCAGATCCCGTTGGCCTTCGACCCGGCGATCGTGGTGTGGATCCCCTCGTCGACGACGTCGACCGACGAATCCCGCTCCAAGTTGGGGCGCGAGGTGCTCTTGTCCGATGCCGTCTTCAACATCGGCAGAACCGCGCTGCTGGTTGCCGCACTGGCTGCCGGCGACGTCGACGCCCTGCGCAGCGCGACGCAAGACCGCCTCCATCAGGATCGGCGCTTGGCCGCAGCGGAACCGTCGAGGGAGGCGATCGAGGTGGCTCTCGGCGCCGGCGCATGGTGCGCGTGGTTGTCCGGGTCGGGCCCAACGGTCGCGGCGATGTGTCCGCTCGACGACGCCGACCACCTCGCCGCGCAGATGCCCGACGGAGGACACACCAAGGTGTTGCGCATCGACCACGGCGGCGCCGTGATCGAAGCCGCCGGCTAGGCGGCCTGCGGTTCGGATTGCGGCGGGGCCCGACCCACCACCTCGGGCACGGCATCGGTTGGCCATTGCCAATGGCCATCGCACCAGAGCACCGTGAGACGGTGGGCGAGTCGCTCGATCGAGCGCGCCAGGCAGAGAACCTCATCGACGACGTCACGGGGGAGCACCTGCGGCGCCGGCGGTACCTCGGGTGTGGCAAGCGACAGACCGATCTCCAGCTGACCGTCATGAGCGGTTCCGACCAGCACACCGTGGCGGACGTGCAACGTGGTCTCCCCTAGGAGGAGCCCGACATCGCCCGCTTCGCGTAGCCGGTCGGTGAGGCGCTGACGTCGCATTGCGTTGGTGAACGCCATCGCCCGGTCGCGGACTTGAGCCGCTTCCTCGTATCGCCGTTCCGCAGAGAGAGTGCCGAGCCTGGCCTGCAGCGGGACGATGATGAGCTCGGGTGACGTCGTCATGGACTGCACGACGCGTTCGACGACCATCTCGTAGTGCTTGGCGTCGGCGGCGCCGGCGCACGGACATGCCGCCACGCCCAGCTGTGCCGGAGTGCACAGTGCAGCTTCGGGCTGCGGCTGGAACGAGCGACCAAGTCGTGCTGTGCAACGTCGCAGCGGGAAGACCGATTGGATCGCCTCCACAACGAGATCGGCACTTGCTTTCGACGGCAACGGCCCGACGTGAACGCCGCCGGTCTTCGCTTCGTTGACCACCGACAAACGTGGCCACGCCTCGTCGATGTTGAGGCGAACGTACCGGTACTTCTGCGGCGCCGTACCGACCTTGTTGTACCGCGGCGCCAACTGGTGGAGGTAGCGGAGCTCGAGTACCTCGGCGGCGAGCACGTTCGGCGTGGTGACGTACGTGATTCGCTGCGCCTCCCGTAACAGCTGCCCGATCTTGCGCCGGTCGTCGCTGCCGAAGTAGCTGCGCACCCGTTGGCGGAGGTTGGTCGCCTTGCCGACGTAGATGACCTGATCGTTGGCCCCTCGAAAGAGGTACACACCGGGGCTGCGCGGCAAGGCGACCGTGAGGCGCAACTTGGCCGCCTGCGGGTGGGCGCCGATGCGGGGGAGCGCGATCAGGTCGTCGAGCCCCAACACACCAAGGCCCGCGGCGCGCTCGAGCAAGAAGTGAAGGAGGTCGGTCGTGGCGAGCGCGTCGTCGAGGGCGCGGTGCGAAGGCCGGTGATCGAGCCGGAAACGCGACGCCAAGGTGCCGAGGCGGCAGTCGGGAACCTCGTCGCGGATCAGGCGTCGAGCCAGCGGCAGTGTGTCGACGACTGGATTGTCGATCTCCGGATCGCCGCGGCGCGAGAGAGCCGCGTTGATGAACGCGAGGTCGAAGCCGACGTTGTGGCCGACGACCACAGCGTCGGCCAGGAACTCGATCATCGACGGGAGCACAGCCTCTATCGGTGGAGCGCGCACGACCATCGATTCGGTGATGCCGGTGAGCACCGTGATCATGGGCGGGATTGCACGACCCGGGTTGACGAGGCTCTGCAAGGTGCCGAGGAACTCGCCGCCGCGGACCTTGACCATGCCGATCTCGGTGATGAGATCCGCGCCGCGGTCGCTGCCGGTGGTCTCGATGTCGAGTACGCAGAACGTGACCTCCGACAGCGGCGTGCCGAGATCGTCGAGAGACCGCTGCCCGCCGGCTGCAATGCGCATCGGTGAAGTCCACCACGAACAAGTGTTCGGAGTCAAGAACAGGCGTTCGATTTGGCGTTGGAGGAGGCTCGCTACAGTTGGCCCGGTGAGTGGCGAGCACGCAGCCGACGTACCAGACCAGGCGCTGCGGTTGGCGCTCGAGTTCGCGGTCGGGATCGCCGCCGCCGGTGTCAAGATTCGGCCGCCGGTTGCCTTCCCCCCGGAGTTGAAGCGGTTCCTTCGATTCCACAAGTTGCCACCGGCGGCGTTGTCGCAGGTGCGCGCAGCCGTAGAAGGAGACGACGACTTCCGCAGCCGTTTGGCGTCGGTCGCCACCATTGAGCTCGTCGATCAGTCCGGGATGCTGTGGCTGGCACGTCCACCGGGTTGGGAGGAGGAGATCGCGGCACTTGTCCCCGAGCAGGCAGGTGACGGCGAGACCGCGATGCGACGCGAGGAGCGCCGACGACAGGCGGCGCAAGAGTCAGCAGCTCGCGCTCGCGCCGAGTTGCTGAGCCTTGGTGCCGAGCTGGAGCGCGAGCGTGGTGCCAAGGCTGGGCTGGTGGCCGATGTCGATCGGTTGCGCGCCGAAGTCGATGAACTCCGTCAGCGATTGCGTGAGGCGCAGCGGGCCGAGCACGCAACGACCCAAGCGCTGGCCAAGACGGAATCCGATCTGCACGAGGCTCGGCAGGCACCGCTCCAAGCAGTCGCGCCTGCAGCGCCGACGCTCGATGCCGCGGCCTTGCACGACCTGATCGACGGTGCCCTGTCCACGTCAGCCGAGTCCGTGCGCTTGTTGACGGAGGCTCTCCGTGAGATCGCGGAGCGCGACGACCCGGTTGGATTCGAGCCCGAAGTGCCCGCACCACGCAGCCGTCGCTCGCGGCGCAAGGCGGTGCGCCTTCCCGGTGGGGTGCTGGCCGGGTCCGTGGAGAGCGCGGAGTTCCTGCTGCGCACGATTGGCGCCAACACGCTGATCGACGGCTACAACGTCGCCAAGCTCGGCTGGCCGTCGCTCGATCTCGACCATCAGCGCGAGCAGATCACCGTTGCTGCCGAGAACCTGGCCAAGCGTTGGAACATCGCGATGACCATCGTGTTCGATGGCGCCGCAGTCGAGGGGGCACATGCTTCAGGACGCCGGCGCGTGCGCATCGTCTACTCCCCGGCGGGGGTGTCGGCCGACGACGTGCTGCGCGACGAGGTCGCCGCTTTGGGCCACGACCAGCCGGTGGTCGTGGTCACCAACGATCGGGCGATCATCACCGACGTTGTCGCCGCCGGGGCCAACAGTGTGACCTCCGATACGTTCCTGGCGCTCAGTCGCCGCTGACCCCTGTGGAGTGTTTTGGGTTTGCCTGGGTGCCGTGAAGCACTCCACATCGGGTCTGTGGAGTGTTTCGGGTTTGCCTGGGTGCCGTGAAGCACTCCACAGCGGGGGTTGCGGAGCCGCGTCACACCCCTTTGCGATGATCCTCGTGGGTGGAGCCCGAGCCGATCCCAACGAGCGAGGAAGTCTCATGGCTACGAATACGACATCACTGATCATCTCCTGCGACACATGCTGCATGCGAGCCACGGCAACTTGTGCCGATTGCGTCGTCACCCATGTGCTGTCGCCGGCTGCCGTCGAGACCATCGGATTCGACGACGAGGAAGTGCGTGTTGTGCGTTTGCTCGTTCGGGCGGGAATGATGCCTACGCTGCGGCACAGTGAGACTGACGCAGCCAACGCCTTCAGCTGATGGCGCTTATGTGCAGGAGCTGGTCAACATTGCCGAGGGGTGCGGCGTTTCCCATGTCGGCGTCTGCGGTGCAGAGGTTCTCACGCGGGCCCGAACCGAACTGCTCCGCCGCATGGAGGCCGGTCTGCATGATGGACTGCCGTTCACGTACAAGAACCCAGTTCGATCGACCGACCCGAGCCGGGCGGTCGCCGGTGCACGCTCTGTGCTGGTCGGTGCCCGGTCGTACTACGCCGATCAACCTCCGGCACCCGCTGGGCCGCAAGGCCGTGTTGCCCGGTATGCGTGGTCGGATCATTACGCACCACTTCGCATAGGTCTGCGTGCAGTCGCAGGCCGCTTGAGGCACGACGGGTGGAAGGCAGTGGCATTCGCCGACGACAACTCGATCGTCGATCGCGAGGTTGCCTTCAACGCAGGCATCGGTTGGTTCGGCAAGAACGCCAACATCCTGTTGCCCGGCGCCGGCAGTTGGTTCGTGTTGGGTTGCGTCATCACCACGGCACCTCTTCCTCCGACTCCGACGCCGGTTGCTGACGGCTGCGGCTCGTGCCGTCGATGTCTCGACGCGTGCCCTACCGGCGCCATCATTGCTCCGGGCGTCATCGACGCGGGCCGCTGCGTGGCCTGGATCATTCAGAAGCCCGGCGTGATGGACAGGCGGTGGCGCGCCGCGATCGGAGATCGCATCTACGGCTGTGACGACTGCCAGACCGTGTGCCCTCCGACCGTTCGGTTTGCGGTCGATCATCGTGCTCCGCAGGAGGCGCTCGAGCTCGAGCCGTGGGTGTCGCTGATCGATCTCCTCGACGCCACCGATGAGGAGATCATCCGACGGTGGGGTCGTTGGTACATCAGCGATCGCGACCCGCGGTGGGTGCGTCGCAACGCACTGGTGGCGTTGGGCAACATCGGACGGGCCGACGACGCCGATGTGTCCCGATGCCTCGTCCGGTACTTGGCGACGGACGATGCGATGTTGCGGGCTCATGCGGTGTGGGCAGCGCGTCGACTCGGCCTCGACTCGTTGCTGCCGCTACACGACTCCGATCCACAGGTGGCCGAGGAGTTGGTGGCCGCGCTGTGAAGCACCTGCTGGTCACGAACGACTTCCCGCCGAAGATCGGCGGCATCCAGTCGTTGCTGTGGGAGTGGTGGCGACGCCTGCCACCCGACTCGTTCGCGGTGCTGACGAGTCCATATCACGGGGCCGCCGCCTTCGACGCCGAACAGCCGTTCCACATCGAGCGAACACGCGAGCCGGTGCTCCTCCCACACCCTTGGATGGTGTCGCGCATCAACGAGATGGCCGACCGCGTCGGAGCCGAACTGGTCGTGCTCGATCCTGCCATTCCACTTGGCCTGGTCGGCCCGTCGCTGCGGCTGCCATACGATGTCGTGCTGCACGGCGCCGAGGTCACCGTGCCAGGCCGATTGCCGGGCACGAAGCAGTCACTCGCGTACGTGTTGCGCGGCGCACGGCACATCGTCGCCGCCGGCAACTACCCGGCCCGCGAAGCTGAGCACGCCGCGGGCCGCAGCCTGCCGATCACGGTGGTGCCCCCCGGTGTCGACACCGATCGGTTCCGGCCACTCACTCATCGTGAACGACAAGATGGGCGAGCGCGATTCGGGCTTCCGGTCGACGCCGAACTGATCGTCAGCATCAGCAGGCTCGTGCCGCGCAAGGGCTTCGACACCGCCATCCGGGCTGCGGCCCGGCTGCGATCCTCGCGACCAGAACTGCTTCTGGCGATCTCGGGCGGCGGCCGCGACGAGGAACGGTTACGGAAGCTGGCCAGCGATCTCGATGCTCCGGTGCAGTTCCTCGGCCGAGTCGACAACTCGGATCTGCCCCTGTTGTACGGCTGTGCCGACGTGTACACCATGCTCTGCCGCAATCGATGGGCAGGACTCGAACAGGAAGGCTTCGGGATCGTGTTCCTCGAAGCAGCGGCGTGCGGGGTGCCCCAAGTTGCCGGAGACTCTGGTGGGGCGGAGGACGCAGTAGTCGACGGAAAGACCGGATTGATGGTCAGGCATGGCGACGACGCGCGCGAAGCAGCGGCGGCGATCGAGCGACTGCTCGACGATCCCGAGTTGCGACTCGCCATGGGTCGCGCCGGCCGGCGGCGGGCTGTCGACGAGTTCTCGTACGACGGCCTCGCCAAGCGACTGGGAGCCTCGTTCGAGGCCCTGCCATGATGACGCGTCGATGACCAGCGACCACCAAACCGCGCCCGGCGCCCGCGTCATCAGAGTCGACCTCATCGGTACTGCACTGTTCCTCGCTGCGCTGGCAGTGGCCATCCCGCTGCGAGCCCACCGGTTCGCGCAGTTCCTGATCGGCGGCGTCTCGATGATGCTGTTCGCTGTTGGAGTGGCGACGACGTTGTGGGCGTATACGCGCGCCCTGGACCGATCCCGAGTCGAGGAGGTCGGCGTCGCCAACCTCTATCTCCTCACCGGTGAGACCGCACCGAAGCACATCAAACGGACGATGTCGTCGGCACTCACTATTCAGATCGTCGCAGCAATCGCCGGTGCGTGGATCGGTGTCGTCGGCCTCGACAAGGGCGACCTCAACGCACTCGCGTTCGGAGTTCTCGTGCCGATGTTCGGTATCGGGATGAATGGAATCTGGGCGTCACGCCATGGCTCGTACGGGCCGCGTTTGGGCAACGCGGTGTCACCGACCGATCACAAGATCGACTAGAACAGCACCATGGCTGAAACGGCGTCACAGACCACGACGATTGCTGCTCCACCAGATCGCGTGTGGGAGATCGCCACCGACCTCGAGCACTATCCCGAGTGGGCGAGAGACGTCAAGGATGTCGTGGTGCGAGTTCGTGACGACCAGGGCCGGCCGCTCGAGGTCGAGTTCAGGGCGTCAGCCCTTGGCCGCAGCACGCACTACACGTTGAGCTACGACTACAGCGCCGCGCCGACGGTGCTGGCTTGGAGCATGTTGCGCGGCGACATCATGCGCACCATCGATGGCGCCTATCACTTCTCACCCACGTCCGATGGTGGCACGGAGGTTCGCTACGACTTGATCATCGATCTCGTCGTGCCGCTGCCCGGCTTCGTCAAGCGCCGCGCCGAGGTGCGGATCCTCAACACCGTGCGCGAGCTCAAAATCCGCGCTGAATCGTGAGTGTTCGCCGCCTCGGCATCGACGTCGGAGGCACGAAGTGTCTGGGTGTCGTGCTCGACGACGCAGGCCTTGTCGTCGAAGAACAACGCCGACCGACGCCGCCTGGTCCCGAAGCCTTCGTCGATACGCTCGCGGAGCTAGCCGGTGCACTTGGAGTGACTGATTCGTTGGGCATCGGTGTGCCGGGGATGGTGACGCGCTCGGGGATCATCATGGCGTCACCCAACCTGATCGACATCACCGACTTCGAAGTCGGGCGAATGTTGTCGGAGCGCCTCGGCTTCCTGGTCGAGGTCGGCAACGACGCCACGTGTGCTGCCGCGGCCGAATGGCAGGTAGGCGCGGCCCGTGGCGCCACCGACATGGTGATGGTCACCCTCGGTACCGGTATCGGCGGGGGAGTGGTCGCTGGAGGCCAGCTCATTCGAGGAGCCAACGGCTTCACGGGCGAGATCGGACACATGGTCGTCGACCCGATGGGGCTGCCGTGTCCGTGCGGCCGTCGCGGGTGCTGGGAACGCTACGCGTCGGGGTCCGGCCTCGCCCAGATAGCTCGTGAAGCCGCGATCGGCAAACGGCTGCGACGCGTCGTGCAAC
>DATAJN010000063.1:0-11019 GCA_036262105.1 Ilumatobacteraceae bacterium | reverse complement strand
ACGACACTCTGACTGTTTGTAAACCAACGGTTTCAGGTACTATTTCACTCCCCTCCCGGGGTGCTTTTCACCTTTCCCTCACGGTACTAGTTCACTATCGGTCGCCAAGGAATACTTAGACTTATGGGGTGGTCCCCACAGATTCATGCCGATTTTCTCGGTCTCGGCATTACTTGGGATTACATGCGAAGGCTGCGTGTGTTTCGAATACGGGGCTATTACCCACTGCGGCCGGCCTTTCCAGAGCCGTTCTTCTACACAGCAACTTGTTAACTTCGTGATACATCAGGTGCTGTATCTCATGGTCCCACAACACCGCGTCAGCAACGCCACCAGGCTTGACACTGACACGGTTTAGTCTCTTCCCTTTTCGCTCGCCGCTACTAAGGGAGTCGCGGTTGCTTTCCTTTCCTCGGGGTACTGAGATGTTTCAATTCCCCCGGTTCCCTCCTCCGGCCCTATGTATTCAGACCGGGGTAACACTCCATGACGAGTGCTGGGTTTCCCCATTCGGACATCTGCGGATCAAAACCTAGTAGACGGTTCCCCGCAGCTTTTCGCAGTCACTCACGTCCTTCATCGGTTCTTGGCGCCAAGGCATCCACCGTTGGCTCTTTGTAGCTTGGAAGAACAAAGATGCTCGTGCTTGCTCTGCAGTTCTCAAAGGGCAGCGGACGGGGCCACACGCTCGACATTTCATCGAACGGGGCACGCCGTGGGCAGCGGGAGCGTGAGCTCCATGCCGTGCGCCGAGGGTCGACAAACCCAAAATGGGTCGACTCCCTCAAAACGGAAGAGAAGACAAAGCTCGTCGAGCCGGCGTGCCAAGAGGACGAATCCTGCGATTGACCTGCCATTTCGACTCACCCACCAATGCACCAACTGGGAGTGGTTCGAACCGGGTAGGACGAATGCCTACCAACGATTGAACTGTTCTCCTTAGAAAGGAGGTGATCCAGCCGCACCTTCCGGTACGGCTACCTTGTTACGACTTCACCCCAATCACCGACCCCACCTTCGACGGCTCCTCCCCTTACGGGTTAGGCCACCGGCTTCGGGTGTTGCCGACTTTCGTGGTGTGACGGGCGGTGTGTACAAGGCCCGGGAACGTATTCACCCCGGCGTGCTGATCCGGGATTACTAGCAACTCCAGCTTCATGGAGGCGAGTTGCAGCCTCCAATCCGAACTGAGACCGGCTTTACGGGATTCGCTGGCTCTCGCGAGTTAGCAGCCCTTTGTACCGGCCATTGTAGCGTGTTTGCAGCCCTGGACATAAGGGGCATGATGACTTGACGTCGTCCCCACCTTCCTCCGAGTTGACCCCGGCAGTCTTCTACGAGTCCCCGGCATAATCCGCTGGCAACATAGAATAAGGGTTGCGCTCGTTGCGGGACTTAACCCAACATCTCACGACACGAGCTGACGACAGCCATGCACCACCTGTGTGAGGCCCCGAAGGACACACTATCTCTAGTGCTTTTCCCCACATGTCAAGCCCAGGTAAGGTTCTTCGCGTAGCATCGAATTAAGCAACACGCTCCGCTGCTTGTGCGGGCCCCCGTCAATTCCTTTGAGTTTTAACCTTGCGGCCGTACTCCCCAGGCGGGGCACTTAATGCGTTAGCGACGGCGCGGATTCCGTTGGTTGGAACCCACACCTAGTGCCCAACGTTTACGGCATGGACTACCAGGGTATCTAATCCTGTTTGCTACCCATGCTTTCGCTCCTCAGCGTCAGTTTCGGCCCAGAGTGGCGCCTTCGCCACCGGTGTTCCTCCTAATATCTGCGCATTTCACCGCTACACTAGGAATTCCCCACTCCCCTACCGAACTCAAGTCACAGCAGTATCGGATGCACGCTTTGGGTTAAGCCCAAAGTTTTCACACCCGACTTACTGAACCGCCTACGAGCTCTTTACGCCCAATAAATCCGGACAACGCTTGGTGCCTACGTGTCACCGCGGCTGCTGGCACGTAGTTGGCCGCACCTTCTTCTGAAAGTACCGTCAGTTTCGTTCCTTCTGAAAGCGGTTTACAACCCGAGGGCCTTCTTCCCGCACGCGGCGTTGCTGCATCAGGCTTTCGCCCATTGTGCAAGATTCCCCACTGCTGCCTCCCGTAGGAGTCTGGGCCGTGTCTCAGTCCCAGTGTGGCTGATCATCCTCTCAGACCAGCTACCCGTCGATGCCTTGGTAGGCCGTTACCCCACCAACAAGCTGATAGGCCGCGAGGCTCTCCCGATCCAGTAACCCTTTCGTCAGTACTCCATGCGAAGTTCCGACGTCATCCGGTATTAGCAGTCGTTTCCAACTGTTATCCCAGAGACCGGGACAAGTTCCTCACGTGTTACGCACCCGTTCGCCACTAGATCTTCATCAGTATTGCTACTGAATGGATCTCGTTCGACTTGCATGTGTTAAGCACGCCGCCAGCGTTCGTCCTGAGCCAGGATCAAACTCTCCAACAAATATTGTTGTGAGCTGAGCACATCACACGGGAAAAACGTGTGTTGATAGCGCTCATCTGACTTTTTGATTTGCGCTCCGGGTTGGGACCCGGGCGACTTTTGAATTGACAAGACAGCGTCTGGCTCCACCCACGACCGAAGTCGCGGTTGGTTCCATCGCTGCCCGCATTGGCGTTCAGTCTTCTCTTCCGTTTTCAAGGAGCCGAAGTTTCGTACGAAGTACGAAGCCGTAGCGCTGGCACGCAGGAGCCGAAGCCCGCTGTAGGTGCCTGTCTCGCGGGCCGAACGGGGCCGTGCGAGGCGAATAGCAACACTATCTACCAGGGGCGGAGGCGTCAACCTCGTGTCGAAGATTTTCCGACCACGAAGTCGCGCTTCCCCTTGCGAAGCACCAGGAACTGCCCTCTGAGCAGGTCGGATGTGCTCAACAGACCATCCGCGTCGAGCACGCGATTTCCGGCACGTACCGCGCCTTGCCCGAGCAGTCGCGAAACCTCGCCGTTCGACTTGGCCACGCCGGCCTGAACCAGCAACTCGTGCACACGTACCCCCTCGAGCTGACCGGGCAGTTCGACGAGTGGGACCTCCGCGGCGACGGTCTCCAGTGCAGCCAGCGAGGCGCCGCTGGGATCGGCACCGAACAAGACGTCGGCAGCTTCTCGCGCCGCCGCCGCGGCATCGGTGCCGTGAACCAACGCCGTCATCTCCTCGGCAAGGGCGCGCTGTGCCGGGCGACGTTCCGGTGCAGCGGTCTGCTGGGCAATGAGGTCTTCGATCTCGTCGAGGGGGCGCATGGAGAGCATCTTCAGGTACGTCGCCACCATCTGGTCGTCGCATTGCACCCAGAACTGGCGGAACTGGTACGGCGATGTACGTGCCGGGTCGAGCCACACGGCGCCGCCAACCGACTTGCCGAACTTCGAACCGTCACCTTTCGTCATCAGCGGATGGGTCATCGCGAATGCCTGACTGCCGAGCTTGCGTCGAATCAGTTCGACGCCGGCGACGATGTTGCCCCACTGGTCGGATGCGCCGGCCTGCAGTTCGACGTCGTGATGTTCGTACAGGTGGCGGAAGTCGTTGGCCTGCAGGAGCATGTAGCTGAACTCCGTGTAGGAGATGCCGTACTCGCTGTCGATGCGCGATCGAACGGACTCCTTGGCCATCATCTGATTGACCGTGAAGTGCTTGCCGACGTCGCGCAGGAACTCGAGCATCGTGATCGGATGGGTCCAGTCGGCGTTGTTGACCAGCGTCGCTTGAAACGGCCCGGGCTCGAAATCGAGCAGTTTCGTCAGCTGCTTCTTGATGCACTCGACGTTGTGACGCAACGTGTCGTTGTCGAGCAGGTTGCGTTCCTCGCTGCGGCCACCGGGGTCGCCCACCATTCCAGTCGCGCCACCGGCAAGGGGGAAGGGACGGTGCCCGGCGAGTTGGAAGCGGCGCATGAACAGCTGGCCGACCAGATGACCGGCATGCAGGGAATCCGCAGTCGGATCAAAGCCGATGTACAACCCGATGTTCCCCTTGTCGAGGCGCGCCGCGAGCACGTCTCGGCCTGTGGTGTCGTGAACGAGTCCACGGGCGTCGAGTTCGGCCAAGAGATTCACACGGCGATCCATACGTCACCCATGTTGCCAGTTCGCCTCGCCGAAACCGCACGCTTTCAGGGAACGACCCAGCGGCGCAACATGTCGACTGCCTTGGTGATGCCGATCCTTGTCGTGAGTCGGGGATCGGAGGGTGGCGGGGTTCCGTCGTCGAAGATCATCGCCGGGGCGCCATTCATCGACAGGTCGATGCCCAGATGCCGGCACAGCTTCGCCGGTCCATTCGTCGACTTCGGGTCAACGGCGTCACAGATGACTGCGCGAAGCAGCACAGCCTGACCATCGCCCTCGCCACCGGTGACGATGTTGACGCAGTGGTGCATTCCGTAGACGAAGTACACGTAGAGCCGGCCCGGTGGACCGAACATCACTTCGTTACGTTTGGTCTGTCCTCGGTAGCAGTGACTCGCCGGGTCGTCTTGTGTGTACGCCTCGACCTCGGTGATGCGCGCCGCGACGTTTCCGACAACGAGGACCTTGTTGAGGAGCTCGGGCGCGACCTCGACGGAGTCTCGCTCGAAGAACCGCGGCGTGAGCTGCTTCACACCAGCGCGGCGCGGAGCCGGGCGAGATGGTTTGCAAAGCGCTCGATCTGGTCGGCCACGGGAACGGGACCGGCGCCGCCGGGGGTGACTCGACGCGTCACCGACACGCCTGGGGCCACGAGCGCGGCCGCATCGGCACCGAGCGACGGGTGGACGGCGACGAGCGAGCGAAGCGACCCCTCGCCTGCGAGTGCCCTGCGGACCAGCGTGCCGACAACCGCGTGCGCCTCACGGAATGGCATCCCACGCTGGACCAACCACTCGGCAAGGTCTGTCGCCGAGGACGCCTCGGCGTCGGCGGCAGCTTGCATTCGCTCGGGCACCCACGTTGCCGTGGCGACCATTCCGGTCACTGCAGCGAGACCGAGGCGCATCTGATCGACCGAGTCGAACAGCGGCTCCTTGTCCTCCTGGTAGTCGCGGTTGTAGCTGAGTGGCAGACCCTTCATCGTTGCCAGAAAGCCGGTGAGGTTGCCGATCATTCGCCCGGCCTTACCGCGGGCCAACTCGGCAATGTCGGGATTCTTCTTCTGCGGCAGCATCGACGAGCCGGTTGCATAGGCATCGTCGAGCCGCGCGAAGCCGAACTCCTCGCTCGTCCACAGGACGAACTCCTCACCGATGCGCGAGAGGTCGATCCCGATGAGCGCCAGAACGAACAGTGCCTCTGCGACGTGATCGCGCGATCCGACCGCATCGAGTGAGTTCTCGAAGCGCGCCGCGAACCCCAGTTCGCCGGCGGTGAAGTCAGGGTCGAGCGGGAGCGAAGACCCGGCCAGGGCACCCGCGCCCAATGGGGAGACATCGATCCGCGCCATCGCTTCGAGGACGCGTTCGACATCTCGACCGAGTGCCCAGCCGTGAGCCAGCAGATGGTGGGCCAGCAGCACCGGTTGTGCCCGCTGCATGTGTGTGTATCCCGGAAGGTAGACACCTCCTGCGGCGCGCGCCCGCTCGAGCAAGACGGCCTGAAGCTCGACGATGCGGCCGGCGATGCCGAGCAGTTCGCGCTTCATCCATCGGCGCACGCTGGTTGCCGATTGATCGTTGCGACTGCGACCGGTGTGCAGCTTGGCGCCCGTCGGACCGGCGAGCTCTGTGACCCGTCGCTCGATCGCCGTGTGGATGTCTTCGTCACTCTCCACGAACACGAAGCTGCCGGCGCCCAGTTCGTCGCCGGCGCGACGCAGCGCGGCGACGATCGACTCGGCCTCGGCATCGGAGACGATGTGTGAATGCGCCAGCCCGAGGACATGGGCGACGGAACCGGCAATCTCGTCGGGCCACAGGCGCCGGTCGAACGACAAGCTCTGGGAAAACGCCATCAGCTCCGCGGCTGGACCGCTCTCGAACCTGCCGTGCCACAACACCTGCCCGGTCGGCGCCTCACCGGGCTCAATCACGGCAGCCCGGCCAGGTCGCGTAGTTGGCCGGCCAGGGCTTGGCCTCCGAGGCTTTCGTCGGCGACGCACATCAACGTGTCGTCGCCGGCGACCGTTCCGATCAACCCGGTCATTCCGGAGCGATCGATAGCCGAAGCCACAACGTGGGCACAGCCCGGCGGAGTGCGCAAGACGACGAGGTTGGCCGACACCTTGACCTCGGCCACCCACTCACCCAGCACTCGTCGAAGCTGGTCCTCCGGGGCGATCCGCGCTGGTTCGTACTCGGGGATCGCGTAGACGGTCTCTCCGCCCGGCACGCGGACCTTCACAGCACCGAGGTCTTCCAGATCGCGCGACACGGTTGCCTGGGTTGCCGCGATCCCTTCGTCTGCCAGGAGCTCGACCAGCTGAGGCTGGTTCGTGACAGCGTGACTGCCGATCAACTTGCTGATGACCTGTTGGCGCTGGACCTTGCTGGCCATCAGCGCACACCCATCAGAAACGCCAGTGCACCGCGAGCAGCATGAAGGCGATTGTGAGCCTGGCGAATGACGTGGCTGCTCGGGCCATCGATGACGTCGGCGGCAACTTCGAAACCCCGATAGGCCGGCAGGCAGTGGTAGAAGCCGGCTCCGACCGCGGCTGCTGCCATCATCTCCGCAGTAACTGTGTAGCCCTCGAACGCTTGCTTGCGCGACTCCTTCTCGGCCTCTTGGCCCATCGACGTCCACGTGTCGGTGTGCACGGCGATCGCGCCGACCACCGCATCGGCGGCGCGATGAACCTGTCGAACATGACCGAGTCCGAGCAGGTTGAGCCGCTCCAACTCCGCACTCGAAGCCTCGTAGCCGATGGGGCATCCGAGCGAGACATTCGCGCCGAGCAGGACGCACGCCTCAGCGAGCGATCTGGCCACGTTGTTGTAGTCGCCGACGTAGGCGACGGTGTGACCGGCCAGCCGACCGTGGATCTGCTGCATCGTCAGCACATCAGCGAGAGCCTGCAACGGATGAGAGTGGTCGCTGAGCATGTTGACGATCGGGACGGCGCCCACCGCGGCCATTCGCTCCACCACCCCGTGATCGAACACCCGCGCCGCCAGCAACCCGTGATAGCCGGCCATCACACGCGTGACGTCCTCCACCGACTCGCGCACGTCGAAACCGACCTCCTCGCCGCGCGTGTACACCGGATGACCACCGAGTTGCACGACCGCCATCTCCATCGATTGACGGGTGCGGTTGGACGGCTTCTCGAAGATCAAGGCCACGCCGAGGCCGCTCAGCACGGATCGAACATCGCTCCGCTGGGCCAGATCGAGCACCTGGACGAGTTCCTCGGCCGCGAGATCGGTGACGTCGAGCAGGTGTCTCATCGCAGCACTTCGGCGATTATGGCAACGCCCTCGTCGATCTCTGCTTCGCTGACGGTGAGCGGCGGGGCGAATCGCAACGAGGTCGGCGTGACCGCATTGGTGACCAGCCCTGCGGCCAGCAGATCGGAGTACACGACGCGGGCATCGCGGCCGTCGGCCAACTCTGCCGCCAGCAACAGGCCGCGCCCACGCACGTTGGCGACACCCGGCAACGCGCCGAGGCCGGCGCTCAGGTATTCACCACGCTTGGCGGCAAGACCCGGGGCGTCGATCGCACGCATCTCGTCGATCACCACACTGACCACCGCCGTCGCCAGTGCGGTTCCGCTGTACGTGCTGCCGTGATCTCCCGGCTGAAACACGGCGGCCACGTCGCGCTTGGCCCAGGTCGCTCCTATCGGAAAACCGTTGCCCATCGCCTTGGCCATCGTGACGACGTCGGGGACGACTCCGGAATGCTGGAAGCCGAACCATTCGCCGGTCCGCCCGAAGCCGGTCTGGATCTCGTCGATCATCAGCAGCAGTCCGCGCTCGTCACACAACGTGCGTACATCGCGCAGGTACTGATAGTCGGCCGGCAACACTCCACCTTCACCTTGCACCGGTTCGAGCAGGACTGCAGCCACACTTGGATCGATTGCTGCCTCGAGCGCGGCGATGTCGTTGAAGACGACGTGTCGAAAGCCATCCGGCATCGGGAAGAACGGCTCGTGCTTGGCCGGCTGACCGGTAGCAGCCAAGGCAGCCAACGTACGTCCGTGAAAGCTACCGAACGCACTGATCACCCCATGGCGGCCGCGCCCACCGAACTTACGGGCCAGCTTCAGTGCGGTCTCGTTGGCTTCAGCACCGCTGTTGCAGAAGAAGACCTGGCCGATCTCTCCCGTCGCCTCGGCCAGCAACGCGTCGAGCTTGATGGCTGCCTCGGTTGCCTTGTCGTTGGCAAACAAGTTGCTGACGTGCATGAGGGTTGCCGCCTGCTGGGCGATGACCGCGGTGATTCGCGGATGGGAATGACCGAGGCCGATCACCGCGAGGCCACCGAGGAAGTCGAGGTACCGCTTCCCGTTGCTGTCCCACAGCTCTGTGCCGCTGCCGCGGACGAACATCACCTGCGGCGCGCCGAACACCGGCATGAACGGACAGACAGTCGGCGCCGCCGCCGTGTCGAAAGCGTGCGTGGTCATTGGATCATCGTCCCTATCCCCTCGTCGGTGAAGATCTCGAGCAGCAACACGTGAGCGATCCGTCCGTCGAGGATGTGGGCGCGACGCACGCCGCTGCGTACTGCGTGAGTGCAGCTCTCGACCTTCGGGATCATTCCGCCGGCGATGTTGCCAGCAGCCATCAGTCCATCGAGCTCATCGGGCGTGGTTTGGCGGATCAATGACAGCGGGTCGTCGACAATCCGACGCAAACCTTCGATGTCGGTGAGGTAGACCAACTTCTCGGCGCCCAGTGCCTCGGCGATCGCCCCGGCGACCGTGTCGGCGTTGATGTTGAAGGCTTGGCCGTCGGCGTCGGTGCCAATGGTGGCGACCACGGGAACGAAGCCGTCACCGAGCAGGGCGTTGAGGATCGTCGGATTGATCGACTCGACGTCGCCGACAAAGCCGAGATCAGCGTCACGAGCGACTGCCCGGATGAGGCTGGCGTCCTCTCCCGACACCCCTACGGCCAAGGGGCCGTGGACGTTGATAGCCGCAACCAACTGCGGGTTGACCTGGCCGATCAACACCATCCGAACCACATCGATCGTCTCGTCGTCGGTGACCCGCAGCCCGTTGCGGAACTCTGAGGTCTTCCCGAGTCGACCCAACAGATCACTGATCTGCGGACCACCACCGTGGACTACGACGGGACGCATCCCCACCTGATGCATGAGCACGACGTCTTGGGCGAACAGGGCGAGCGCATCGTCGTCAGACGCGCCGGCCAACGCGTTGCCGCCGTACTTGACGACCACCACTTGACCGGCAAACCGGCGGATGTACGGCAGCGCCTCGACCAGTGTTGCAGCGCGCTCCGCCGCAGCAGCACCGGTCACGGGTACATCCCGACTGTTGTCAAACCAGCCGTCTCGGGAAGCCCGAGTGCGACGTTGGCCGCCTGCACCGCGCCGCCGGACGCACCCTTGGCGAGATTGTCGATCGCGCAGATGGCGATGACCGTGTTGGTGCGCTCGTCGAACCGAGCAGTGATGTGCGCCGCATTGCTCCCCATCGTCGCCTTGGTCGATGGCGAGCTCGGACCGACGACCACGAACGGCTCATTGCTGTACCGCCCTGCGAGCGTCGACAGCAGCGATGACGTGGTGACGTGAACGGCGGGTCGGGCGTAGCACGTGGCCAAGAGCCCACGGCTCAGAGGCGCCAAGTGCGGCGTGAACAGCACTTGGGCGCCGGTTTCCTGTTCGATCTCCGGCGTGTGACGGTGGTCGAGAAGCCCGTAGGCGTTGAGGTCGTCGGAGACCGTGCAGAAGAGCGACGTGTGCTTCAGCGACCGGCCTGCGCCGCTCACACCGGTGATCGAGTCGACGATGACGCCGACGGGCTCGATCAGTCCAGCCTCGACGAGCGGAGTCAGGGCCAGCGTCGCCGCGGTGACGTGGCAACCGGGAGTAGCCACGAGGGTGGCCTCCTTGAGGTCCTCGCGGTGCAGTTCCGGCAGGCCGAACACTGCCGTCGACAGGAGTTCTGGCTGATCGTGAACGAACCCGTACCACGTGGGGTACAGCGAGGCATCCTTCAGGCGGAATGCGGCTGACAGATCGACCAGGCAACCAACCTTGCCGTGCAGTTGTGGCACCAGCGCGAGCGACGCCTCGTGCGGCAGTCCGAGGAACACGACGTCGAGTCCTTCGGTAAGGGCTGGATCGAACTCAGCGAAGACAAGGTGGGGATACTGCGCCAGGAGGCTCGGGTACAGCTCGCCGACCGACGTTCCAGCTTGGCTGTCACCAGTGGCATAGACAACTTCGAATACCGGGTGTTGCGCGCAGAGCCGGAGCAGCTCCGCGCCCGTGTAGCCGGAGGCGCCGATGATGCCCACTCGTTTCATGGCGTATGATTATACATCACACCGCATGGTCATGCAAGTGGTCGGTGCCGAGGAGACCTCGTCAGTGTGGCGTGCTCGATTGATCGAAGTGGATATCGATCTGTTCGAAGCCCATGCCCGTGAGCATCGCCGTCAGCACCTTGCTGGTGTGCACTTGACCCCGATCGACGAGGTCGGTGTGCCGTGCCGCATCGGCCATCTTGCGCGACGCCGCCTCATACAGCGTGGACTCACTGGTCGGATTGTCGTTGAAGATCCCACCGATTCGGTTGAGCAGTCCACGGTCGCGGTTCATCACGTGGCTTTGGTCGTGGTCGAGCACCGGCTCGGCGGCGTAGACGCCCGGAAGGGTGATCGTCACCGATTTTGCATCATCGCTGATCTGCACTGCGCCCGAGCCGAGGGTGCTGAAATCGACAATGGCATCGACTGTTCCGATACCGACGAACTGCACTCGCTCGCCGGCGATGGCGCTGGGGACCCATTTGACGTCCTTCTCCAGGTCCAGCGTGATTTCGAACGTCGCCTGGGCCGCGTGAAAGTCGGAGAGATCCCGCAGTTCGGCGAGAACCGGCGG
>DATAJN010000062.1:0-13487 GCA_036262105.1 Ilumatobacteraceae bacterium | reverse complement strand
CCGGCCGGCGCCGTGAGGTTGCCGCTGATCGTGTAGTCGCCGAGGACGACCTCGATCGTCGAGCCCACGAACGGTGCCTGCGCGTCGCCGTCGTCTTTGTTCACCTGCATCACGATTAAGACGACGGCGGCCAGGATCAGCACACCCGAGACGCCGAAAATGATGCGGCGTCGTGCTCGCGCCCGTCGTTGTTGATATCGCTGAGCCCGACGAGATGGGTAGGTGCCGGTTCGTTTCGTCGCCGACGTCCTCTTGGATCCCATCGCTGTCCTCTCGTCGAATGCTCGCAGACACGAAGTATCGGTGGCACGACGAGCCCGCGGAAGGGACCAAAGTCACCGGAACTCGCTACCCCCAGCCCTGTGGAGTGTTTCCCGCACACGTGCGTGCCGCAAAGCACTCCACATCGCCGCCGGGTACAGCCACCGACCCGATCAGTCGCCGTATCCCGGGTCGGAAGGCCAGTTGGGTTGGAAGAGATGCCACTGCTCCGGAGCCCGACGGATGAGGAACTCCAATTCGCGGGCCAGCTCCTGCGTGACTCGGCCGACGTCCTCACGCATCCCGCCCAAGCGCTGCGTCGACACGGGGGGTCGCACCAGCGTGTGGTGGCCGTTGTACTTGGCCGTGAAGTAGCAACCGACCGGCAGCAGCGGTGCCCCAGTTCGGATCGACAGGGTCGCGGGGCCGGGCGGCAAGGTGGTGTGTTCCCCGAAGAACTCGACATCGACTCCCGAATGGTCGAGGTCGCGGTCGCACAGCAGGCACACCGCCTCATTCGCCCGCAGTGCCTTGAGCACGGCGGGGCCCGCCTGCGGCCCCGTCGGCACGACGGTCATCCCCAGCTTCTGACGCAGGTCAGCGAACCACTCGAACAGCTCGGGCGGCTCGAGCGCCTCCACGACGACGGTCATCTTGAAACCCTGGTCGGTCATCCACCGCCCGGCCCACTCCCAACCACCGAGATGGGGCAGCGCAAGGATCACACCATTGCCCTGCTCCAGACCGTCGAGCACGTGCTGCCAGCCGTCGATGGTGAATGGTCGGGCGACCGCCGCTCTCGACATCGTCGGCAGGCGAAAGCTCTCGACGTAGTAGCGGGCGTAGTAGTCGAACGCCTGCTGCACGGCGACACGCAACGCGTTGCCGCGCATCTTTGGGTTCACCCTCCGCAGGTGACGTTCGACCATTCGACGCTTGGCCGGATTCGCAAAGCTGGCTCCGAAACCGATCGACGCCGCCGCACCGGCAGCCAATGGACCCGGCATGACCCGCGCCGCGAGCGAGCCGAGCCGATAGGAGTTGAAGGTTGCCGCACCCGCCAAACGCCGGCGAACGTCGGCCAGCTCAGTGTCAGCCACGATTCAGGTCACAACCCCACGCGCTACGGACGACGGCCGGGGCGAGAGATGCGCGTGTGGCGCCGTTCGGTGCGCACGACACGTCGTGTCTGTCGCCGGCTGCGGCGCATCTCGATCCGGGCCGCGGTGACCGGTGCCACAGCCGCTTGCTTCCACACCTTGACGAAGCGCTGCACGGCGGTGACCGCGGTGAGGACGAGCATGATCCACAACATCGGGATCAGGAGGAATGGGATGAGCAGCCCGATGCAAAGAGCGATGATCCGCTCGGCGCGTTCCATGAGGCCACCCTTGGCATTCAGACCCAACGACTCGGCCTTCGCCCGCTGATAGGAGATCACCGAGCTGAGCGCCATCACCGCGAACGGCAGCATCGCCATGTGCGGCGAGTCGTGCCAACCCAGGTACCAGGCCACGCCGCCGAAGATGGTCGCGTCGGTGACTCGGTCGACGACGGAATCGAAGTACGCGCCGCGTTGGCTCGATGAGTTGGACGCCTTGGCGAGCGCACCGTCGAAGAGATCAGGAAGAGCAGCAAGAACGACCAGCAGCAAGCCCAGCCTCAGTTGACCGAAGCCAATGGCGACCGCCGCGCCAACGGCCACCACTAGACCAATGATGGTGAGGTGGTCCGGAGAGAGCCCCGTTTTGCGCAACACGTTTCCGATCGGCTTGACAGCTCGATCGATCGGAGCGCGGAACTTTCCGTCGAACATTGGGAACAAGCCTACCGTGTCGGCCGACTGTCGCCCGCTGAGTGGGCACGGCATCGACAGTGCACCCCGGCGGGTGCCACGATGTGGGCCATGAGCAGTTCGTCACCAAAGGATCTGGCCATCACCTTTCGTTCCATCTCGCGGCGACTCCGCGAGGCTCGCGGCGACGCTCCGGATCACCTCGTCGCGGGCGTCACGGCGGAGCTCGACGAGCAGATCGGCATTGCCGCGAGACTGATGCATTCAGCGGCCGAACCGGGGGCAATCGCCGATGCAATCGAAGACGTACCGGCTGACTCCTGGGAGGACTCCACGTTGGCTTCCCTTCGCAGTACCGCACTCGACATCGGCCGCCTCTTGCGAGCGATCGCCGCAGTCGCCGAGAGCGACCGCGACTAGAGGTCTTGCCAGTCGTCTTCCGGGTTGTCCTCCGTGAGGTGCTCGACCACGGTGCCATCGACCGCGTCGACCAGCACCAGCGACCGCTTCCGCGGCGGGCTCTCCGCCGAATAGACCAGCACACGCCAAGTCGGCCGGCTTCGCAGACCGCGCCAGACCTGCTGCGCCGACGCATGGCCCACCGCGAATCCGACCGCGCCCTGGGCGGCAACGAGCGCCTGCTTCTCGTCGACGTGCATCCTCCATCCCGACGTCAGCGACAGCGCCCCGACCGCCCCGAGAAGCACCGCCGTCCACACCATGCCGCGGTCGACGAGCACAGGGTGATGCGCTCGTCTGAGGAGCCAGACGACCAGGCACGCTGCCGCGATCCCGAAGTAGAGATAGGCCGGACGACGACGACGGCTGTTGTCGGGGAACTGATACGGCCCCACGTAGTCGCTGGCGTTGAGGTCAGCGGGTAGCGCGTCGCGCAGGTTTTCGGTGTCGCTCATGACGAGGTCAGGCTAGCTGCGGCCATGCAGCGCGCACCTTTGCGGCAGTGTCGCTGAGAGCCTCCGGCAGCGTACGGGTATTGGCGATCGCCGTCATGAAGTTGCCATCACCGACCCAACGCGGCACGACATGCACATGCAGGTGCTCACTGATGCTGCCGCCGGCCGGGCGACCCAGGTTGATGCCGACGTTCACCCCGCCCGGGTGGTACGCGGCCTTGACGGCGCGTACCGCATCGTTGACCGTCGCCCACAGCTCTGCGGACTCGTCGTCGGTGAGGTCTTCGAGATCGGCGATCTCCCGGTAGGGCATGACCAAGGTGTGTCCGGTGCCGTACGGGAACGCGTTGAGCAGAGCGAACACCTGCCGGCCACGATGCACGATGTAGCACTCCTCGTCGCTGAGCCCCGACGCCAAGAGTGCGGTGAACACGCTGCCGTCGCCCGGAGGCGCGATGGAACTGACGTATGCCGACCTCCACCCGTTCCACAACCGCTCGTACGTGTCCACACGGTGAAATTACTCGTAGTCGGTCGCCGCGCCACTGCTACCCTCGGCACCTGTTCGTTCGATGAGCGCCGCGGCGCGGAAAGGAGGAAGGTCATGAACACCATCGCCTTCGTTTTTCGCGCCCCCGTCAACCCCTGAGGCACCGAACTGGTCGGTGCCTTCGAGCACCGAGGAGTTCATCGTGTCACCACGAACACGTCGCCGCTTCGACGACGACGATTTCGATGCGCCAGCAACCCGCTGGGAGCAGCTTTCGACCGCCGACGTCGACGAGGTCGACGACGGCATCATCTATTCCACGTATCCCGACTCGGTGCACGGCCCCATGCCGGCACCCGACTGGGTGATCACTTCCCCGGCCGCGACCGATACCGATCTCGGCGTCTTCAAGACCGGCAAAGAGGCCGACGTTTCCTTGGTTCGGCGCACGCACGGCGACAGCAGCATGCTGCTCGCCGCCAAGCAGTACCGCGACGCCCATCACCGAATGTTCCATCGCGACGCCGGCTACCTCGAGGGACGCCGGATGCGCCGCAGCCGCGAAAACAGGGCGATGGACACTCGGACCGAGTTCGGACGCGAGCTGATCGCCGGGCAATGGTCCGCAGCCGAGTTCGACGTCTTGTCGCGGCTTTGGTCAACCGGAGCCGCGGTCCCCTACCCCGTGCAGCTTGCCGGCACGCAGCTGATGATGGAGTTCATCGGAGACGACGACGGTGTGGCCGCACCGCGTCTCGTGCAACTTCGTCCACCGCCGGACGAGGCGGCCGCGTTGTTCGTGCAGATGCGAACCGTTCTCACCTGCCTCGCCGATGCCGGGTACACCCACGGAGACCTGTCGCCGTACAACGTGTTGGTGCACGGCGGCCGTTTGGTTCTGATCGACCTTCCGCAAGCTGTCGACCTTGTCGGCAATCCCCGAGGGTTCGAGTTTCTGCTCCGGGACTGCGAGAACATCTGCACCTGGTTCCGCGCCAGAGGCGTTGCTGCCGAGACGGCGACGCTGTACGACGACCTGGTGTTGTCGGTTCCGAAGGCCTAGGCGACGGCGAGCTGCGCGGCGATCTCGGCGTGCAACCGGGCAACGAACTCGTCGACGGCGACGCCGCGTTCCACTTCGCCGCCGCGCGGGTTCACGCCAACCGTGCCGGCGGCAACATCGTCGTCACCGACCACCAGCACGTACGGGATCTTCTCCAACTTCGCGGAACGAATCCGCTTGCCGAGTTGGTCGCTGGCCTCGACGAGGTCGACGCGGAAACCCTCGGCAATCAGTCGTTCGGCAACCAGGGCGGCGTGGGCCTGGTGTGCTTCGGCAACCGGTAGCACGCGGGCCTGCAACGGGGCGATCCACGTGGGGAAGGCTCCGGCATAGTGCTCGAGCAGCACGCCGAAGAATCGCTCGATAGAGCCGAAGAGGGCGCGGTGCAGCATGATCGGTCGGTGACGGGCGTTGTCGGCTCCCACGTACTCGAGGTTGAAGCGATCCGGGTGGTTGAAGTCCGCCTGGATCGTGCTCAGCTGCCAGGTGCGGCCGATCGCATCGCGCACGTCGATGTCGATCTTCGGGCCGTAGAACGCTGCATCACCTTCTTTGACCTTGTAGGGCAGCCCGTACTTGACCAGCGCGGCATGCAGCGCCTCGGTGGCTTTGTCCCAGATCGCGTCGTCGCCGACGTACTTGTCGGGATCCTTCGTCGAGAGGTTGGCAGTGAACTCCGAGAAGCCGAAGGCGCGCAGCACGCTCATGACGAAGTCGAGGAGTGACGCGATCTCGTCCTGCAACTGATCCTCGGTGCAGAAGATGTGGCTGTCGTCTTGTGTGAAGCCGCGGATACGCAGCAGCCCGTGCAACGTGCCGGCGCGCTCGTAGCGGTAGACCGTGCCGAGCTCGAACAATCGCATCGGGAGCTCGCGGTAGCTGCGCTGCCTGGCACCGAAGATCAAGCAGTGCATCGGGCAGTTCATCGGCTTCATGTAGTACGTGCCGTTGTCCATCTCCATCGGCGGGTACATGCCGTCCTTGTAGAAGTCGAGGTGGCCCGACTTGCTGAACAGGTTGCCGTTCGATACGTGGGGGGTGAAGACGAACTGGTACCCGCCCTTGTCGTGACGCTCGCGGCTGTAGTCCTCCATCAGCTTGCGAACGATCGCACCACGTGGGTGCCAGACGGCGAGACCACCGCCGAGCTCGGATGGAAAGCTCAGCAGATCGAGCTCTGTGGCCAGCTTGCGATGATCACGCTTCTCGGCTTCTTCGAGGCGGTGCAGATGTTCGGCCAGCGCAGCCTTGTTCTCCCACGCAGTGCCGTAGATGCGCTGCAGCATCGGCCCCTTCTCGTTGCCGCGCCAGTAGGCGCCGGCGACCTTCATCAACTTGAAGGGACCAAGCTTGCCCGTCGACGGAACATGCGGGCCGCGGCACAGATCGACGAACTCGGGTGTGTTGCGGTAGATGCTGATGGTCTCGCCGCCGCCGATCTCGCCCGCATCCTCGCTGTCGGCGGCGCCCGTGGAGACGCGCTCGATGATCTCACACTTGTAGGGCTGATCGGCGAACAGCTTCAGGGCTTCTGCAGGCGTCACCTCGTCGCGGACGAACGGTTGATCTGCTTTGACGATCTCGGCCATCCGGGCTTCGATCGACGCCAGGTCGTCGTCGCTGAAGGTCTTGCCATCGGGAAGTTCGAAGTCGTAGTAGAAGCCGTTCTCGATGGCCGGCCCGATCGAGAACTTTGCACCTGGGAACAGCTGGGTGACGGCTTGCGCCATGACATGCGCTGTGGAATGGCGCAGGACGTGGCGGCCTTGGTCGCTGTCGCCGGTGATGATGGCGACCGATGCTCCGTCGGGAAGGGCGCGGCCGAGGTCCCACTCGTCGCCGTTGACCTCGGCGGCAACCGCTGCCTTGGCCAGCCGTGAGCCGATCGACTCTGCCACGGTCGTCGCGGTGGCACCCTCGGCAAGGGAGCGTCGCGAACCGTCGGGAAGTGTGATCGTTATGTCGGCCATAGTCCTTCGAGTCTACGAGTACGTCAGCAGCTCAGGCCCGCAATAACGCCTCCGAAGAACTCCGTTGCCCGTGCCTAGTGACCGGCAACCGCTCCGACCAGATCCAAGTGATCGAGGTGCATCTGGGCAACCTTCGCAACGACGGTCGGCTCGGTCTCGGCAGTCTTGCCGGCGTAACGGTCGCTGTACTGCTGCCCGGTGAGCCCGCAGATCTCGAACATCAACTCGTCGGTGATCTGACGCAGGACCATGTGCGCGTCGCCGCGATCTCGATACCGTTCGACATTGATGGGCCGGCCGATCTTGATCGTGCAACTGCGGCGCAGCTTCGGAAGCTTGGCGTCGGGCGGTTGGATCTCACGAGTGCCGATCATCCCCACGGGGTAGATGGGGCAGCCGACCTTCAACGCCAACCGCGCTGCACCGGTACGTCCCTTGTGAAGGACGCCGTCGCGACTGCGAGTGCCTTCCGGAAAGATGCCGAACAGCTCGCCACGCCGGAGCACAGCCTCGGCGGTGTCGAGGGCCGCCTGGCTCTTGTCGCCACCACCCCGGTCGATCGGGATCATCCCCATCAGCGGGAACAGGAACTTGGTCTTCCACGAGTCCATGTACTCGGCCTTGCCGACGAAGCTGATGTTGCGCGGCGCGTGCACCATCAAGAATGCGCTGTCGAGGAAGCTGACGTGGTTGGAACACAGGATCGCCGGCCCGGTCGCAGGAAGGCCCTCGAAACCCTGCAGATCGAACTTCCACAGCTTCATCGAGATCGGCCGCATGATGCGCCGTGCGCGCTGCTGTGCCTTCCCGGCTCCGGTGATATTCACGCACACATGCTACGACTCTGGCCGGACGCTGTGTTCTCGTACCGGCGAACATCCAGTGAACGGCGTGTGTCGAGTGGGTCAGAGGTCGACGCCGAGCAACGAAGCAGCGACCCCTACACCATGGCCTGCCTGGGCGGCTTCGTCGATCGCGGCGAGCGCACCGGGGGTGTCGAGATCGTCGTCGAGCGCGGCACGAACGTCGTCGAGAGCGGCCTTGCCGTCGCCCGCGTCGCTCCAGCGAGCCAACCGTTCGGCGTTGCGAGGCATCAAGCCGTCGTCCCACTCCCACTCGCGCCGGTAGTGATGCTCGATGATCGCCAGCCGGATCGCACGCGGATCCCACTCCTTGCGCAAGGCATCGACGAACACCAGATTGCCGAGGCTCTTCGACATCTTGGCACCGTCCATGAAGACCATGGCGACGTGCATCCAGTGGCGCACGAATGGTTCACCGGTGGCCGCCTCACTCTGGGCACGCTCACACTCGTGGTGCGGAAAGATCAGATCGGTGCCGCCACCATGGAGATCGATGGTGGTGCCCAGCTCGCGCAACGCCAGCGCCGAACATTCGATGTGCCATCCCGGCCGGCCCGGGCCCCACATCGTGTCCCAACTCGGTTCGTCGGGAGCCGACGGATGCCAGAGCACGAAGTCGAGCGGGTGTCGCTTGTGCGGGTCGTCGACGTTGCCGCCGCGTTCGCGGGCGAGTTGCAGCATCTCATCGGTCGAGTAGTGGCTCAGCGATCCGAACGAGGGGAACTTGGAGACGTCGAAGAACACGCTGCCACCGGCCTGGTAGGCGTAACCCTGGTCGAGCACCATGCCGATGAAGCCGCGAATGTCGGGGATGGCCGACGAGGCCCGAGGGGTCGACGAGACCGGCAGAGCGTTGAGGGCCTCCATGTCGCGTTCGAATCTGGCCTCCTCGCCAGCGGCCAGGTCGAGGTAGTGCACGCCCAGTTGTCGCGCCTTGGCGAACAACGGATCGTCGACATCGGTGACGTTGCGAACGCACTTCACCGTGTGACCCATGTCGATCAGTCTCCGCTGCAACACGTCATAAGCGATGAATGTTGCGGCGTGGCCGAGGTGGGTGGCGTCGTACGGGGTGATTCCACACGTGTACATCGTCACCAAGTCATCGGCTTCGAATGGTACGACGGCACTCCGCGCCGTGTCGTGCAGACGCATGGTCAGTCCAACGTCCTCGGGTCGCAACGGATTCCCGTCAGTTTCGGTGCGACACGGGTCTTGTAGCGCACATTGAGTTGCAGGAGGACTGCAGTGAATGCCTCGATCGCCGTCGCGTTCGACAACTCGCCCGCGTCGAGTGGGCGGCAACCCGGGATCTTGGCGACGATCTCGCTGATGGTCTCGACCGCGGCCGGGTCGTCGCCGCAGATCAACACGTCGGAGTCGATCGGCTGGCCGAGGTTGCCGAGCTCGGTTGCAGGCAGGTGATGGAACGCGGCCACCACGCGGCAGCCTGGCACGGCCGCCTGCACGTGGGCAGCGACACTTCCCCGAGGGGGCACGAGTGGTTGGAACTCGTGGCCGACTCGTACGAGGGCGTTGGCCATGCTGACGACGACCTTGCCGGCCAGCGCCTCGGCGTGTTCCTGCGCAGTGGTTGCTGCCGAGTCCCATGGCGTGGCGATCACGACCACGTCGCACGCCGCGGCGCTCGGGTTGTCGCCATAGGCCAGCAGCGACTCGAGATCGGGCCACTTGGCGACCAGGCCGTCGCGGGTCTCCATCGCTCTGTACTTCGAGCGCGACCCGATCACCACGGAGAAGCCGATCGATGCCAGCCGCGCCGCCAGCGCCTTTCCCGCAGGCCCAGTACCACCAAGGATCCCAATTCGCATCGTCGCAGCCTTACACACGATCGACTCCGTTCCCCAAGGTCAACGGACCTTCGTGACTACGATCACTGGCATGGGTCTGCTCGACGGCAAGAACATCGTGATCACCGGCGTCCTCACCGACGCCTCGCTGGCGTTCGGTGTTGCCCAACTCGCGCAGCTGGAAGGCGCCGAGATCGTCCTGACCGGCGCTGGCAGGGCGCTGAGTCTGACCGAGCGGGTCGCCCGCAAGCTGCCTCGACCGGTCGATGTGTACGAGCTCGACGTCACCGTGCCCGAGCACCTCGTCAACGTGCGTGAAGCGCTTGCCACCAAGTGGGGCCGGGTCGACGGCGTGCTGCACGCCATCGGCTTCGCCCCCGAGGCGTGCCTCGGCGACGACTTCATGGCACCGACGTGGTCCGACGTGTCGGTTGCTCTGCACATCAGCACCTACTCGCTGAAAGCCCTCGCCGACGCATTCGCGCCGTTGATGTCCAACGGTGGATCGTTCGTCGGGCTCGATTTCGACAACACCGTGGCCTGGCCGGCCTACAACTGGATGGGCGTCTCGAAGTCGGCGTTGGAGAGCGTCAGCCGCTACCTGGCGGTCGCCCTTGGCGGTCGAGGAATCCGCTCGAACCTCGTTGCCGCCGGCCCGGTGAAGACGATGGCGGCGAGGAGCATTCCCGGCTTCAAGAAGTTCGAAGACATCTGGGACGACCGTGCACCACTCGGTTGGGACGTCACCGACTCGTCGGCCGTGGCCAAGGCATGCGTTGCCCTGCTCAGCGATTGGTTCCCGGCCACGACCGGCGAGATCGTGCACGTCGACGGCGGCTATCACGCCACCGGTGCGTGACTCGCTGCGCTGGTTCACCCGGCTTGGGCTGAGCCGATCCAGCCGTTGATGTCGACGATGACGTCGGAGGGTGCGTTGCTGTACAGGCAGATCGTCCCGGTGGCCGAGACAGGTGCGAGCACCGCGTTGGCAACCGTCGCGCCAACCTCGTAGTTCAAGCTCGAAACCTCTTCGATGGCGCCGCAAGCGAACACGGTGATGAATCCGTCAGCCTCAGGGTTCGTTGCCGTGACATTCAGTGATACAGCCGTGACGCCGTTGGCCGGGACGCGGCCGGCCAGATCAGTCACACGAACCTCGAGGATGTTTCCGCCGCCGATCTTGATCTTCGGGATGTCACGCAACGCATCGGGACTGTTGCCGGCCCGTGTATCGAGAACTCGTGCGGGAGCCATCCCATGGAAGGCGGATCCTGCGTGCAGCCAGCCGTTGATGTCGACGATGAGGTCGGTCGCCGCCAGCGAGTAGAAGCAGACCGTCCCGGTCGCCGACACAGGCGCGATCACTGCGTTGGCGACCGTTTGCCCAGCGACGTAGTTGACACTCGAAACAAGCGCACGGGTGCCGCACGAGTAGACGGTGACGAAGCCTGACCCCTCCGGGTTGGTGACCACGACGTTCAACGACACCGAGGTGACGCCGTCAACAGGCACGTACGTGGCGAGGTCCGTGAGGCGTACCTCGATCATGCTGTTCGAGGCCACCTTCGCCTTGGTAACGGTCCGCAACGCGTCGGGGCTGTTCCCGGGGCGCGTATCGAACACTCGCTTGGGTCCTACCGTCGTGAAGGCCGCACCGGTGGCGAACCAGCCGTTGATGTCGACGATGATGTCCGTCGGTGTGTTGGCGAAGAAGCACACTGTGCCCGTCGCCGAGATTGGAGTGACGACGGCGTTGGCCACCGTGCGCCCGGCCGCGAAGTTCACGCTGGACACAAGCTCACGAGCGCCGCACGCGTAAACGGTGATGAACCCGTCGGCTCTCGATTGGGTCGAGGTCACGTTCAATGAGACCGCTCCGACGCCGGATGCTGGGACGAACCCGGCCAGATCGGTCATCCGAACCTGCAACTCGTAGCCCCCGCTGACCTGCTGCTTGGCAACGGTGCGTAGCGCAGCCGGGCTCTGACCCGGACGAGTGTCGAACACTCGCTTGGGTCCGACGGAGTTGAAGTCCGCTGTCGCCGGCCCTGGGTTGACCGAGATCACGGGCGGGATCGTGTCGACGGTCAGAACCTGTGTAGCCGAAGCAGCATTCCCGGCCGCGTCGGTGGCACTCATTGCCACGTTGTGGGCCCCAAGCGTCAGCGGGATCGAAGCGTAGGTGACGGACCAGTCGACGCCATTTCGCGTCACTCCGCTCAGTGCCACACCGTCAACGCTGACGATCACGATTGATCCCGCTTCGGCGGTTCCGAGGATCGTTGGGGTCGAGTCGTTCGTCAAAGCGTTCAAGCCACCAGTGATGGTTGCTGCGGGAGGGGTCGTGTCGATCGACAACGTCTGTGTCGCGGAATTGTGGTTACCTGCAGGATCCGTGACTGTGGCGATGACTGTCCATTCACCTGACGGAAGCCCGTTCACGGTCATGTTCCACGTGCCGTCGGCCTGCACGAGCGCGGTCCGGTTCACCGTCGCCGGCGGCGAGATACGGTTCATGGCGATGGATACGACCTGACCGACCGCTACATCGGTGATTCCGGTGATCGTCGGCGTCGTGTCGTTCGTTGTGATCGCCGCGCCGCCATCGATGGAGATGACCGGCAACACCGTGTCGACCGTGAGTTGCTGGGAGAACCTCCCAGTGTTGCCTGCGCCGTCGACGACCACGGCTGAGATCGCGTAGGTGGCGTTGGCGAGAAGAGCGACCGGCGTCGCCGACCATGTTCCATCGCTCGCAGGTGTTGCGGTCAGCGTTTCGCCATTGACGGTCACCGTCACGGTCGACGGGGAACGAACGCTGGTGGTACCGGTGATCGTCGGGCTGGTGTCGGTCGAGTAGGCGGTCGATCCTGGGTCGATCGACACGGTGGGCGACGAGGAGTAGAACTGGTTGCTGTTCGTCGTGATCGCACCGGTTTTGGCGAGGGCGCGGCCGTTGAACAGCGTGTTGGCGCCCACACTGATGGCCGCTGATGTCATCAACGTCCCGGCGAAGATCGCATCGGCGCCGATTCCTCCGGCGCCGTTGACCTGCCAGAACACGTTCTTCGCCTGTGTCCCGTTGGTCAGTACCACCTTGCCGGCTGCAGCCATCGACAGAGCACCGCCTACCTGGAAGATGAACACGGCATTGGCATCCCCGCCGCCGTCGAGCGTGACAGTTCCGGTGTTGGCGACCGCACCGGCGTTCGTGTACACACCCGGGACCAAGGTCAGCCCGATCAGATCGCCGGCGAGTGGGAAATCTGACGGCCGACCGGCCGCCTCGGCATACGCGGAGACAAGATCGTCATGGGCATTGACAACCGCCGCTGCACCGGAGCCGTAGAAGGTGCCGTGTACCTCACCAGGCGGGAAGCCGGTGACAAGGCCGGCCGGCGCAACCACTCCGAGATCGCCACGGACGATCGTCGTGGGACCGGTCGCAGTGTTCCCGACCGAATCGCCGGCCAGGATGGCGAACGGTGCGGCTCGCCCGAGATCGATCGGGGTGACCGAGACCGCGTACGCAGGCGTGGACGGTAACGAAACCACGACCGCCGACATCAGCGCGACCATGCAGACGGCAGTTGCGGCCCCGATCCTGTGAACTGTGCCCATGGTCCGCTCCCTGCCTGTGGTACCGCCTGGTGGCTTGACGTCCGATGAGCTGAATTGGAACGCGATAAGTGGTGGTCTGACTACAAAGAGTACCGAGAGATGCGGGCCGGGCGTCGGGTAGTTCGGCTATTTGCAGTGGTTTCTCATTTCCGACATGGCCGAACCGGCGCAACAGAGGCCGCACACTGTCCTCGGGCGGCGTACCGTGGCGCCATGGCTGCGACCAACCGCCTCGGGGGCGAGACGAGCCCCTACCTGCGCCAGCACGCCGCGAATCCGGTCGACTGGTACCCCTGGGGGTCCGAGGCGTTCGCCGCGGCAACCGAGCGGAACGTGCCGATCCTGCTTTCCGTCGGCTACTCGGCCTGCCACTGGTGCCACGTGATGGCCCACGAGTGCTTCGAAGACGACGAGGTTGCCGGCGAGATGAATCGCCGCTTCGTCAACATCAAGGTCGACCGCGAGGAACGCCCCGATGTCGACTCCATCTACATGGACGCCGTCCAGGCGCTGAGCGGTCGCGGCGGCTGGCCGATGACGGTGTTCCTCACACCCGACGGTCACCCGTTCTACGGCGGCACCTACTTCCCGAAGCCGAACTTCCTGAGCCTGATGGAAGCAATCGACGACGTCTGGATCAACCGTCCCGACGATGTTCGCCAGAACGTCGAGGCGCTGACAAGTGCGATCGGCCGCACG
>DATAJN010000061.1:0-4806 GCA_036262105.1 Ilumatobacteraceae bacterium | reverse complement strand
TGCCGACACCGCGGCGCGCCGATGGCCCGCGACGGGCGAGATCGAGGAACAACCGTCCGGCGAGTCGGCGCGCCAGCTCGCGCAGACGCTGGTCGGTCGCCCCTGCCATCTCGGCCAGTAGGGCAAGGGTCTCGTCGGCATCGTCGAGCAGGCCGTCTTCGACCGCGGCCTCATCGAGCTCGCCCACCTCTGGAGAGATCTGTTCGAAACGCGGATTGCGAGCGAGCTCGCGCCGCGAAGAGGTGCGCCGCCGCGACTCGGCCATCGCCGCGTCGGCTTCGGCACCTTCGCGCGCTAGTTGGTTCGGCGCATCGCCCCGTCCGGGGCGGTCGCTTTTCCCCGTGACTCAGGATCGCGGTCCGAGAACACCTCGTTCCACAACTCGGTGACGACCGACTCAGCACTGCGCGACACGCCGTCGCGCAGCCGTAACCGGCCGGACAGGGCGACGATGGCACTGTCGAGTCCGACATCGAACGCTGTGGCCGACGAGTGGCGCAGAGGCCCCAAGGACGCTGCGACGGCGGCAACATCGATGGCCCCACGTACTGACGAGCCGATCCGCACGTCAGGATGCGTGCGGGTCGAACGAACGACCTGCACCACCTTGGCCAGCCAGTTCAACTCGGGCGTCGGGTCGACCAGCTTGGCGACGATCGCCTCCTCGTCGGCCGCCGATTGGTAGTCGACCGAGAGTCGGCACACGCGGTCGTAGACGGCGCTGCTGATCCTGGCCGTGCCGACCGCGTCGAATGGGTTCATTGCCGCAACCAACCGGAAGCCGGGCTCGGCAACGACCCTGCCGAGGCGGGGCACATGCAGCTCGCGTTCGCTCATCACGGTGATCAATACGTTGAGCGTCTCTTCAGGGATGCGGTTGATCTCTTCGATGTAGAGCAGCGATCCGTCGCGCATGGCCGACACGAGCGGACCGTCGACGAACACGTCGGGGTCGTACCCGTCGGCCAACACTCGTGCCGGGTCGAAGTGACCGACCAGCCGAGCCGGCGTCAGCTCGGCATTGCCCTCGACGAACTCGAAGCCGAAGCCGAGCTCATCGGCGACGGCTCGCAGCAGTGTGCTCTTGCCGGTACCAGGAGGGCCTTCCAGCAGCACGTGTCGATCGGCGGCGAGTGCGGCGACGACCAGTTCGACCTCCCGCTCTCGCCCGACCACACGGCCGAGCACCCGCTCGACGAGGGTGGCGGCATCAGCCATCGGTCACTCGCACACCGGTCACTCGTACACCAGAACGCCGCGGATGTTCTTGCCGGCGTACATGTCGGCATAGCCGTCGTTCACGCCTTCGAGTGGGTACGTGCGCGTGACGAGGCCGTCGAGGTCGAGCTGACCCTGGGTGTAGAGCTCGAGCAGCTTTGGGATGTCGCGTCGCGGGTTCGCCGACCCGAACAGCGACCCGATCAGTTGCTTCTCGAAGAAGGTGAGGAACGCCGCGGGTATGGCGATCGAGGCCTCCGCCGTTGGATGGATGTTGGTGACGACGATCTTGCTGCGCTTGCCGCCCAGCCAGAACGCCTGCCCGAGGACATCGCCGTTGCCGACACCCATGGTCATGATCACCTTGTCGAAACCACGATCCCACGTGGTCTCCGACATGGCCGCAAGCGCTTCGTCGATCGACGCATGAGTGTGAGTGGCGCCGAACTCCATCGCCTTCTCGCGTTTGAACTCGACCGGATCGATCGCCGCGATCACCCGCGCTCCGGCAAGCCGTGCGCCTTGAACGGCGTTCGCACCGATGCCCCCGATTCCGACAACAGCAACGGTGTCGCCGGGCTCGACGCCAGCAGCATAGACGGCTGAGCCCCATCCCGTGACCACACCGCAACCCATCAGGCAAGCACGATCGAGCGGAATATCTCTGTCGATCTTGATGCAACTCGCCTCGTTGACGACGGTGTGGTGAGCGAACGTACCGAGAACACCGATTGCGAGCCGCAGGTCCTGACCCTGCGCATGATGGCGACTCGTGCCGTCGAAGTACTGCATGCCGACGGGGCTCAAGGCGCCGAGGTCGCACAGGTTGCTGTGCCCCGACGCGCAGCTCGGGCAGCGACCGCACGACGGGATGAACCCGAACACGACGTGATCGCCTACGGCGAGGGAGAAGACTCCCGGGCCGACCTCCATCACCACGCCTGCACCTTCGTGTCCCCCGATGCACGGTGGCTCTGCGGTCGCTCCGGCGAGATCACCAGTGACCAGATGCTCGTCGCTGTGGCACATTCCGCTGGCGGCCAGTTTGACCAGCACCTCGCCGGTCTTCGGTGGGTCGAGCTCGATCTCCTCGACGCTCCATGGCGTGTTTCGCTCCCACAGAATCGCAGCCTTGGTCTTCACAGTTGAACCCCCGTGTCTGGTGTGCCAGCGACGCTAGTGCCCAGATGATCCGCGACAAGATCCGGCATCTTCGGTGATCCACGAGGCGATCGGCAGCGAATACCCTTGCCACATCCAGAAAGAACTCCCGTGACAGAACAACACATTCCCCCCGACATCGGTGCATTCCTCGCATCACTCACCGAGCAGGCGCCGTCGAACGACCCGTCCGCCGTTCTGCAGGCGGCGCTCGCCGGTCGGCCCGCCGCACCCCTTCAACGACCGCCTGAGGGCGACGAAGTCGCCGCCTTCGGCCGGGCGGTCGACGACGTGCAACGCACGCTTGGCATGCTGGTCGCCGACGATTGGGAGCGACCTGCGGTCAACGGGCTCACGGTCGGCCAGCTGGTTGGCCACCTCGTCGGCACGCAGCTGGCGATGGCCGCCGAACTCGGTGTCGGCGACACCGACGGGACGCTCCTCGGCGAATCGGCGGACCACATCGAGGCCACCCGACCATCGATCGCTGCCGCCGCAGCGTCGACTCCGACACAGGCGGCAGCCGACTTTGCTCGTTCCACCGCCCTGATCACCGCCCACCTCGCTTGCCTCGACGATGACGGCTTGTCGGAGCCCGCCCGATTCGGATCCGTCACCGCCGACGTCAGGTTCCTGCTGCTCGGCCGGGTGTTCGAGCTGTGGACCCACGACAACGATCTGCGCCGCGCTGTTGGACTCGAACGCACCGAACCAGACCCGGAACGATTGTGGCTGATGACCCGAGCGGTCATGCCACTCGCCCGCCTGGTCGGTAGCGACCGGATAAGGATCGTGTTGACTGGCGCCGGAGGTGGGGTCTGGCCTGCGAATGGTGATGAGTTGGCCGAGATCGCCGTCGACTCCGTGGCGTTCTGTCGACGGATCGCCAACCGGATCTCGGTTGCCGACCTGCACGCGGAGATCAGTGGCGACGAAGCGCTCGCCGACAACACGCTCACAGCGCTCGCCGGCCTGGCACTCGACTGACGGAGGCACAAGATGACGATGACTATCGTTCGCTCGGTGAAAGCCGTGTCGCCGACCGGTCCGACCGACGTCAGCCTCGTGGCGCGCATGGCGGTGGGCGACGACCGAGCCTTGCAGACGATCTACGAGCGGTACTCGCCCATGGTCTACGGGCTCGCCCGGCGAGTTACCGCCTCGACCGCTCATGCCGAGGAGATCACCCAAGAGGTGTTCGTCTACATCTGGCAGAACCCCGATCGATTCGATGCCGAACGAGGTACTTTGCGCGCCTTCCTCGGCGCGCTCACCCATCGCCGTGCTGTCGACGAGGTACGCCGCAACTCGCGCCGCACCGCACGCGAAGACCGCGTCGGCAGCGACGCGACCAATCTCGATCTGTTCGAGATCGGCGAGGATTTCGACCGTTCGCAAACGGCGGAACGGGTCCGCGCCGCCGTAACGTCGCTGCCCGAACAGCAACGTGAAGCCGTGATGCTCGCCTACTTCGGTGGCTGCACGTTCCGGCAAGTCGCCGAACGGCTCGGCATCCCTGAAGGTACCGCCAAGTCGCGGCTGCGACTAGGGCTCGGCAAGCTGGCCGTACTTCTCGAGGGCCTCACTTGAGCGACGCCGACGCCGAGGTGTTCGGCCTGCTCGCCGCGGCGGTCGCCGTTCGACCGCCCGACACGCTCGTCGACGACGTCGTTGATGCGGCGCGAGGATCACGTCCCAGCGGGCAACCGATCGAATCGCTGGGCGGAGGCCGCAAGGCAAACCCCGCAGAAGCCTTCGTACAAACGGTCGACGAATTCGCCGCGGAGTTGACCAGGGCCGACGGCGGAGCAATCGTCGAACCGTATGGATGGAGCGTGACGCAGCTCGTAGCCCACCTCGTTGAGGTCGACCTCTACCTCGGCCGCCAACTCGGATTGTGGGAGCACGAGATCGACGAGAGCCTGGAAGCCGACCACTTGGCCCTCACCGAAGCCGCCGTTCGTTCGTCGGTGAGAGCCGACTTCTCCGAGACCGTCGCGCGGTGGCAGCAAGTGTCTGCCGAACTGTGTGCACACATCGCCACTCTCGACACCGACGCCATGCGCCGTCGAATCAAGTTCCACATGCTCGACACCCGCATCTCGACCGTGCTCGTCGTGAGGATCTTCGAGGTGTGGACCCACACCGAAGATCTGTGCCGAGCGATGCGCCGCGATGCCCCACCTCTCGACGCCGCCCGACTGCACCTCATGACCGGCGTCGCAGTTGCAGCGATCCCCCTGGGCATGCTGCTCGGCAAGATCAACGACGGCGGACACACCGCACGGATCGTGTTGACAGGCCGCGGTGGCGGTGTATGGAACCAGTCCCTGCGGATCGGCGCCGAGCCCGGCGAGCCATCCGTCACCATCGTCGCCGACTCGATCGAGTTCTGCCGACTCGCCGCTCAGCGCATCGCACCTACCG
>DATAJN010000060.1:0-3436 GCA_036262105.1 Ilumatobacteraceae bacterium | reverse complement strand
ATTTGCAGGCGTGAATGGGGCCGCGCTAACTGAGCGGTATGGGACGCCCAGCGGCCGAGGTAACTCCGACCAAGTCCGCTCAAGAGATGAACGGCACGAGCACTTTGGTCGAGCGCTTGTACACACCGGATAGGCGTCTGTGAACTGCTCGGTCGAGTGGCGCTCCTCGACGATCGCGCGGGAAGTAGATCCCGGCCATGCCCACGGCGATCAGCCAAAGCCAGGTCGGCGCCACCGCGGTGCCGACGCCGGCGACCAGGATGCCCGAGTAGTTGGGGTGGCGGACCAAGCGGTATGGCCCGCTTGTCACCAGCTCCGGCTCGTCCTTCTGCGTCATCGGGCTTCCCCGGTTGCGTCCGATGTGCACGCGGGCCCAGATCGCGAACCCCAATCCAAGGCCGAAGAGAACGAGCCCGACACCTGCGCGCCATGGGCCCGTGTTGAGGCCACGACCGCGGAAGGCTCCAAACCGGATCAACAGGATCACGATGACGGCGATCAGGTCGTCGAGGCGCTCAGAACGGCGCATCCGCGCTGCCTCACAACGCTGTCGGACAACGCGTGCCGATCGGCAAGTGCGATGTCGTGGTGAGTGTCGTGGGGTTGTCAGGGCCGGAGAGGGGCACCGGTGCCGATCATCGAGTTGCGGGTGACGAGCGCCGCCAGCTCGTCGGGCGCCCAGCCCTCGGTGCCCTCCGGCCGCACCGGCAGCACCATGAACCGCTGCTCCGACGTCGAGTCAACGACGCGCACCTCGACATCGTCGCCGAGCGCCATCCCGAACTCCGCGAGCACGGCGCGCGGCTCGCGCACGACGCGGCTGCGGTACTCGAACGACTTGTACCAGGCGGGCGGGTCGCCGAGCACCGCCCCTGGGTAGCAGGAGCACAGTGTGCAGACGATCATGTGGTGGACGTCAGGCGTGTTTTCCATCACGGCCACCGGCACGGTCATCGGGGTGTACTCCGACAGCGTCGCCGTACCGTCGTCGACCAAGCGGGCCTTGAACTCGGGGTCGGTCCAGGCGCGAGCGACGATCTTTGCGCCGAGTGCCGGGCTCGGCCCGTCACCGCTCTCGAACGCCATTTCGCGGGCAACGATCGCGGCGTCGACGTCGTCGTGGTGCACGTGGCCGTGCTCCTCCAGATGGTGCTCGAGCGCCTCGGTGCGCTCGTGGGGGGTCGAGTCGTGGCTCATGTTGCGTCCTCCAGATCGCGTTCCCAGATGTCGATGAGCAGCGTGTGCGTGGCGTCGGGGCCGAACACGGCGGCGGCGTCGAGCGACACGGCGTAGACGTGCTCGGGCCGGCCGTGGCGCCCGGTGGCCGCCGACTCGGTCGGGTGCGGCCACGTACACGAGTGGCGCACGACGGTGCCGAAATGGCGCCGGGTGTACCGCGGCACGCGCGTGTGGCCGGGCGTGACCGGGTTGCGGACGCGCACGCGCTGGCCCGCTGCGAACCGGGGCGGTTCGGCCGGCTCGGCCCACGGATCGTCGTTGCGCTCCGGCGACGGCTCCCGAGGCCCGTCGAGAAGGCCCTGCTCCGTTGCCATCTGCTCGGCGGCCCACAGCCAGCGCTCGTAGTAGCGCGATGCCAGGTATTCGGCGGGCGGCATGTGCTCGATCGTCCAGCGGAAGCGGTCGACGGTGGTGTTACTCATCAAGTGGCGTGTGATCGCGGCCGCCCGACCTTCCCATGGCTCGTGGTAGAGCGGCTCGTCTTCCTCTATCGGTATCCCCCCGAACCCGTGCATGCCCCCCAGGTCGTGGACTCCGTCCATGCGATGATTATGGCAGATCCCTCAGCGTGTCCGGACCGACAAGCGAGCCAACGATCCTGTCATCATGTCCCGCGTTCCGACTCGTGTGCGCAGCGATGGCAGGGATCACGTTGACGGCTATCCGGTCTGGTGAGCTCGTCAACCGGGACTCCTGGATCAGCCGGTGCTGAACTCTTACGGGGGCTCCAGATGCACCGTGAGTGACGAGACGAGCGAGCGCGGTTCGATTGCGCGCGCCGGTGCGGACGTAGATGTTGTCCAGGCGCACGCAGTCGGGTGCTGCGAGTAACGAGCGCCAAGCTGCCGATCTCGAGTGCTTCGTGGATATGCGATCCGTTCAGAACGGCACTCAGAACTGCGAGCGCAGAACGACAGCCGACATCGTCGACGGTTCGGCGCCGAACGGCGCATCCGCGTCGGTTGGGACAGAACAGGGGCGCCGATCCCGGTGCGGTTCGGCAGCGCTTCACGCGTGGTGTCTGAGACCTACGATCGGTGCATGGCGACCGACGTTTACTCGATTCAGCCGTTGACGGTCCACACGTGGGACGCGTTTGCCGGTCTGGTGGAGCGACACAACGGGATCTTTGGTGGGTGCTGGTGCACGTACTTCCACGACTGTGCCGAACGTCAGCCGGCTTACGAGGGCAGCCGCGCGTTCAAGAAACTTCTGGTCGAGGCCGGACAGGCTCATGCGGCGCTGGTGATGGTCGGCGATGAGGCAATCGCGTGGGCCGAGTACGGCACCCCGGACGAGCTGCCGAACATCCACCACAGCAAGCAGTACCTCGCCGAGGCCGACGTCACGCCCGACTATCGCATCACCTGCATCTTCGTCGACAAGCGTTACCGCAAGCACGGCTACGCCAAGGTGGCTCTGGCCGGTGCGCTCGATCTGATCGCCGCGCAGGGTGGCGGGGTGGTCGAGGGGTACCCGCACGAGATCGGTGAGAAGAGGATGAGCAACTCGTTCGTCTACAACGGAACGCGCACGATGTACGAGCAGGCCGGCTTCGAGTTCGTCCGTTCCAAGGGGCTGAAGAACACCGTCATGCGGCGCATGATCCGACCTGCCTAAACCTGCCCAACCGTTGTAGGACGTCGGCCTCGCGAACGGGATCGAGGATGTCGTCGTAGTCGGCTCGAGCTCGCTTTCCTGAACCGACACCAGCGGCAGCACCGCCCAACCGTCGGACTGATCGAGCACTCGGTCTGACTCGCAAGCACGCCTTGCGCGCCGCTCCACGGTCGTCACATCTCACCCGACCGCAGACTGCACGCTCGTCCACCAGCTCAGCTGACAGCGCATAACACTCGCCCAGATCAACGCAACCGACTCGGTGGCCAAGGAGCGCGTAACGGCGCATCTGGCGCGCCGGGTAGCTGGTGTTTGGGGCGCCCACAGCCGACCGCAGTCGCGCGAGCGGGCACGGCTTACTTGCGTAGCGGTGGCTGCTCTGCATTGGGAGCGTGGGGGCGACCATTCGCGGCGCCCGCCCGGCGAGCCGGACGGCCGGTCAGCCGACCTCGGCCAGTCGCACGACCTTGTCCACCCGCAGCGTGCCACGGCTCCCGTGGCCAGTGTAGATGCCGCTCGTCGGAGCAACATCGTGGTAGTCGCGACCGATGGCGGTGGTGATGTACCGGAGATCGGT
>DATAJN010000059.1:0-6638 GCA_036262105.1 Ilumatobacteraceae bacterium | reverse complement strand
GGTTCCGGAGCTGAGTCGGAAGCCGAACTCGAACATCCATCGTCGTCAGCGAATCGGCGCTGCCCGCACGGACATGATCGGTGGCAGGTGCGACGCAAGCTCACGCCAGCTGTCGCCGTCGTCGGTCGATGCGAAGACCTCACCCGTCCGCGTGCCGAAGTACAGTCCGCACTGCCCGCGGCCGTCGGTCGTGAATCCGTCACGCAGGATTGTGAGATGAGCGTCGCGCTGTGGCAGACCGCTGGTCAACGCACGCCATGTCGCACCGCCATCTTCGGTCTTCCACACGATGCAATGCCCACCCGGCGTGCAACGGTACTCGTCGCTCTCCAACGGCAGCAGATACGCGGTGCCTGCCCGCGTCGGATGCGAGACAACCGGAAATCCGAAGTCCATCCCGGCGATGCTCGTCATCGGCTCCCACGAGTCACCGCCGTTTTCACTGCTGTAGATGCCTCCATGGTGCTGGAGGTAGAGGCGGTTCGGATCATCGGCATCGCGGGCGACCTTGTGGACGCACTGACCGAACTCTGGCGCCGGTGTGTCGGGCATGAACGGCACCACGATGCCCCGGTTGCTCGCCGACCAGGTGTTGCCGCCATCGTCGCTGCGGTACACGCCCGCTGCCGAAACGGCAATGAGGAGCCGTTCCGGATCCGTCGGGTGGACGAGGATCGTGTGCAAGCACATGCCCCCTCCGCCCGGAACCCATTGGGACCGATGAGGATGATCCCACAGGCCACGCATCAGCGAGAAGGTACGAGCACCGTCGTCGCTGCGGAACAGTGCGGCGGGCTCCACGCCGGCGTAGAACACGTCGGGTTGGTCCGCTGGGCCCGGCGTCAACTGCCAGACCCGAGCCACTGACGCGCCGGTGTCGTCGGGAAACGCCAGCGCGGCGTGATCCTCCTCCCGCCAAGTGATCCCGAGATCATCCGAACGCCGTAGCACGGGCCCCCAATGGTTGCTGACCGAGCCCACGAACACGCGAGTCTGCGGCCCGCGATTGTCGATGCACGTCGCGTAGATCTCCTCGCCGGGAAAGGTCGGGCCGCTCAGCGCAAACGTGTCACGGTCCGGCCCGGCGCGCAGGGTGAACAGGCCCTTGGTGGTCCCGATGAGGACGAGCGTGTCAAGCGCGAGGCCGGCCGTCAGACGTTCTTCGATGGTTGACATGATTGACTCCTCCGACTGATTTGATGACTAGGGCGCGGCAGCGTGAGCGACACACTCGCTCCCTCGATTCGTCCGGTGACCGTCGCCACAGCGTGCGAGGCGTTGTAGTTCCAGGTGACTTCTGGTTCCCCGCCCAAGCAGATCCAATGGGCGCGATTTCGGAAGCAGCGCTTCCACATTCTCGCCCAAGGAGTCCAACCTCAGTCGCGGTGTCCGACCTGAATCACCCCGACCATGTGATCGTGGATGTGACAGAAGTAGGTGAACGTCCCGTTCTTGGGGAACGTGAATACCGGCGTGGTCGACGGCAGTGGTCCACCAGGCGCGGCGATCAGACCCGACGATCCGAACGTCGTCGGATCATCGATGGTGGTTGCGCCGAACGGCTGTGGGAAGACATGTAGCTCGAACTTGGACGAATCGCCGCAGGGTGGGCCTGCAGTCGGCGGGATGAACGGGTCGTCGGTCGGGGTGTTCTCACATGCCGGCACCAGTGGCTCGCCCTGGTCGGTGTCCGTGGGGAACGTCACTGTGTGGATCTCGTTCCCGGCGGTGTAGCGCCACTGCACCTGGTCGCCCGGGCGGAGGTGCACCTTACGCGGGAGCATCTCGAACAACTCGACCTTGCCGGCGGTCGCACCGGCGCGCAGGGTCACCAACTTCGTACCGTCGGGCTGCCGCTCGACCTGCTTGTGGTTCGCAGCCCTTTCCGCCGCGAAGGCGCCCGCTGTGTCATCGGCCAACTGTGCGCTAGCCATGTGCTCGATCCGTCGGGGCGTGGTCACGTGCTGGTCGTTGGCGACGACCTTCACCGAACCCGACATTCCTGGGTGGATGAGGCAGATGAACGTGACCGTCGAGCCGGCGGCAGCGTTGACCTTGACGTCAAAATGATGCAGACCGTCGGTAGCGTTCGCTGCCTCGATCACGTCGGATGTACCGTCGTATTCACATGGCATAGCCGCGTCACCGCAGGCGCCCGGCGCCCCGCTGCCAGCTGGAGGATGGTTGCCCAGGTTGGCCGCCGGATTCAACTGGAGCGCGCCAACACCATCCTCGGAATCCGGTACCACTGTCGGATATTTCGCCGACCCTTGATCGGCAGTCAGGCCCGTTTGAAGCACGGCGACGTTGTGGAGCCCGTCGAGGTTCTGCCGCCATCCGAAGTCGATGACATCGCCGCTGTGGATGCGCACGCCTTCGCGCGGGAAGAAATCGTTGTACCCGAAGTTGTGGTTGGCTGGCGTCGTTGCGTCGAGCCCGACTTCCGCCACCCCGCCATTGCCTCGGTGGTCGCCGCCGTCGCCTTGCCCGGCGGCACCTGCCGTCGACACGCCCACCGCAAGCACAACTGGGGTCAACAACGCCAGGGCCGCCAAGGCCACCCAACCACGACGGGCCCGACCTACACCAACATCACGACCAACCCTCATGACAATCCATCCCCCGTTCGCGTGCCCCCGCAGCTGCGGCCATCCCCTTATCGCGCCAGCGTAGCATTCTGTCAACTCGCGTTCAGCCTCGGCGGATACGCGACGCACAACATTCCTGACCGAAGAAGTGTCATTGGGGCACGAAACGTGACATGCCGTGGCCCTCTACATCAGCTGCAGCCGCTGGTGGAGCCGCAGCTCGGGCAGGCGTGGCACGACCCGGCGCGGATCATCTGTACACCGCACTGCATGCACATCGGTGCATCGCTGTGGCGGATCTTCGGTGTCGCTGCCGCTGGACGACCGATGCCACCGGGGTTGGTGATGTCGTTGTTCGGTGCCGTCGGCGCGATGCCGAGATCAAGTTGCGCCAAGAGCTCGCCGGCCGAAGGCACGCTCTTCGGATCGGCGGCGATCTCGCTGCCGGTGCGCGTCTCGATGGCACTCTCTTCCACGCCCGGCAGCGTCGGTTGCAGACGCTCGTCGATCGAGAAGATGCCCAACTCGGCTCGCTCGTCGTAGGTCAAGTACTCGAGCGCCAGCCGACGGAACAGGTAGTCCATGATCGACGAGGCGAAACGGATATCGGGATCGTCGGTCATGCCGGCCGGCTCGAAGCGCATGTTGGTGAACGCCTCGACGAAGGCGCGCATCGGAACGCCGTACTGCAGGCCATAGCTGATGCTCTTGGCGAACGCATCCATGATGCCGCTGAGCGTCGAGCCCTGCTTGGAGACGGTGAGGAAGATCTCGCCGGGACGACCGTCGGCGTACTCGCCGATGTTGGCGAAGCCCTTGCAGTCGGCGACACGGAACTCGAACGTGCGCGCCCGGCGGGTGCGCGGCAGCTTCTGGCGGATCGGCTGATGGACCAGCCGCTCGACGATGCGCTCGACAGTTTGCGCGGTGGCGGAGGCCATCGATGTCGGCGTGTCGACGCCTTCACCGTCTTTCTTCGCGGTCGACAACGGCTGGCCAACCTTGCAGTTGTCGCGGTAGACGGCCACCGCCTTCAAGCCGAGCTCCCATGACAGCTGATGAAGTGCCTCGATGTCTTCGATCGATGCTTCCTCCGGCATGTTGACGGTCTTGGAGATCGCGCCCGACAGGAACGGCTGGGTTGCGCCCATCATGCGCACGTGGCCCTCGTAGTGAATGGTGTTGTCGCCCATCGAGCAGGCGAATACCGGCACGTGCTCGGCAGCAAGGTGCGGTGCGCCGAGGATGGTCTTCTCGCGGTCGATGTAGGCGACGATCTCGTCGACCTGCGTGGCTGAGTAGCCCAACTTGCGAAGTGCCCGCGGCACGGTCTGGTTGACGATCTGCATGTTGCCACCGCCGACGAGCTTCTTGAACTTGACGAGACCGAGATCGGGTTCGATGCCGGTGGTGTCGCAGTCCATCATCAAGCCGATGGTGCCGGTCGGTGCCAGCACCGACGCCTGGCTGTTGCGCACGCCGTGCTCTTCCCCATCGCGCACCGCCACTTCCCACGCCTGCTGGCTGGCCGACATGACATCGGTCGGAACGGCATCGGAGCCGGCGATCTGGTAGCTGGCATCGCGGTGCATGCGCAGCACGTTGAGCATGTACCGCTCGTTGTCGACGAACCCGGCAAAGGGGCCCATGCGACTGGCGATGCGCGCACTGGTTGCATACGCATGACCAGTCATCAACGAGGTGAGTGCGGCCGCCCACGCCCGTCCTTCGACGGAATCGTATGGCAGACCGAGCGCCATCAACAACGCACCGAGGTTGGCGTAACCGATTCCGAGTTGGCGGAACTGGCGGCTCGTCTCGGCGATCGACGGCGTCGGGTAGTCGGCCCGGCCGACCAGGATCTCTTGCGCGGTGAAGATGACTTCGACGGTGTGCATGTACGCATCGACGTCGAAGTTGCCTTCCTCGTCGAGGTAGTGCAGCAGGTTGATCGATGCCAAGTTGCAGGCCGAATTGTCGAGGTGCATGTACTCGCTGCACGGGTTGGACCCGTTGATGCGACCGGTTGCGTGCGCCGTGTGCCACTTGTTGATGGTGGTGTCGAACTGCACGCCCGGGTCGGCGCACTCCCACGAGGCCGTGGCGATCTGGCGCCACAGGTCGCGCGCAGGCAACGTGCGAACCGTCGACCCATCGGTGACTGCTCGCAACTGCCACTCGGCATCGTCGATGACGGCCTGCATGAACTCGTCGCTGACACGCACCGAGTTGTTGGCGTTCTGATACTGCACGCTGAAGCTGTCGGAACCATCGAGGTCCATGTCGAAGCCGGCCTCGCTGAGCACGCGGGCCTTGCGCTCTTCTTTCGCCTTGCACCACACGAACTCTTCGATGTCGGGATGGTCGACGTTGAGGATGACCATCTTGGCCGCGCGACGGGTCTTGCCGCCGCTCTTGATCGTGCCGGCCGATGCATCGGCACCGCGCATGAAGCTGACCGGGCCGCTGGCGGTGCCTCCGCCATTCAGCAGTTCGTAGCTCGAGCGGATGTTCGACAAGTTGATGCCCGAGCCCGAGCCTCCCTTGAAGATCACACCTTCCTCGCGGTACCAGTTGAGGATGCCGTCCATGGTGTCTTCGACGGAGAGGATGAAGCAGGCGCTGGCCTGTTGGGGTACGCCCTTGACGCCGATGTTGAACCACACCGGGCTGTTGAACGCGGCCCGCTGCGTGACGAGGATGTACTTCAACTCGTCGTTGAACGCTTCCACCTCGGCCGGGTTGACGAAGTAGCCGCCATCGACACCCCACCTGGAAATGGTGTCGGCGACACGGTCGATGACCTGTCGCAGCGACGATTCGCGCTCGGGCAGACCGAGCGTGCCTCGGAAGTACTTCTGGGCGACGATGTTGGTGGCATTGAGCGACCAGCCGACGGGAAATTCGACGCCGAGCTGTTCGAAGGCGACGGTGCCGTCTTTCCAGTTGCTGATCCGCGCATCGCGGCGCTCCCACTGCACCTGGTCGTAGGCGTGGGTGCCGGGAGACGTGAAGTGACGGGTGATTCCGATGGCGAGACGATCCGGGGCCAGTGACATGTGGAGCTCCTTCGGGAGACTGAAGAGACGGTATCGATTCAATTTGATGACCACAAGATGTGGTGGTGAGGACGCCCCCATGCCAGCGCCCACCACAAGTGGTTGTAAGATTACAGCACTGTAGTTACATCGGTGTCAATGCTATCAGTGAGATTCGCCCAGAAAGATTGTTGACGAATCCTCGATCCGGACGGCCAGCGGCGGTGCGAGGTCGCAGGTTTAGAGTCTCCCTACCCCGCAACGATGCCCGAATCGCGATTCGGGCATTCGCTGCCCATCCGCGCCTCACACCGCAGCTAGCTACGGGCGTAGACCTTAAAGCCTCGGGCCTGTGAGGAGAAAGGGGTACAACCACTGAATTTGAGATGAATTCACTGGGGACAGACGGTGAATACGCAGTGTTTATGCACAGATATCCACAGGTTGGACGATCCCGGCGCGTGATTGTCGAAGCTTTCGCCCAGTTTCGCGCTCGGTTTGACTCAGAAGTCGCCGTTGCTGTGGGTCACGCTATAGGGGGCCGTAGACGTGTTATTGAGGGCAGTGTCGGTGACGCCCGTCGCGGGCGTCCATTGCACGTTGGCGCTGCCGGTTGATGTAGTCGTGCCAAGGTTCGCGGTCCCGAGCTTGATCGTGAGGCTCGAACCGCTCATGGTGATTGTCGAGAGAATCGCCGCTCCTGGAAGACCGAATGTTCGGTCGCCGCCGACGTAGGTGGACAAACCCAGGTCGATGGTGCCGAGCGGCAGCAGCGCAGCATTGGCGGCGTCGTAGACCGTCAAAGTGTCGTTGCCGCCGGCGCCAGCGTTGTCGTCCGCTCGCACGACGACGTTCTGGACCGTGACGCCATTCCACCCAGGGATGATCGACGTAGGGGCGACGGCCTCGGAGTAGGTGAGCGTGAAGTTGTCGTTCGCCTCGAGCGTGCGCGGGGTGCCGCCACCGTTCGTCGTGGCGAACCCGACCGCGGTCGGCGCGGTGGTGTCGATGA
>DATAJN010000058.1:0-2999 GCA_036262105.1 Ilumatobacteraceae bacterium | reverse complement strand
CAGCCTGCTACCCGTCAGCATGAACGGTCTCCTGGCCGCAGGTCGCAACCTCTCGGCCGACACCACGTCTCACGCTGCACTGCGTGAGATCCCGGAGTGCTGGGCGATGGGAGAAGCGGCGGGCGTCGCCGCCACGCTCGCGGTCGACAGCGGAATCGACGTGCGCGGTATCGACGTGGCCGCGCTGCAGGCTCAACTGGTGAAACAGGGAGGCATCGTCGACCGACCGGGCCAGCACAGCCAACGCGACGAGATTGCCAGCCCCGACTCCGGGCTCGAAGACTCGATCCACTGGCAAGCGGTCAACGAGGCGCGAGCGTTCGACTAGGGCGAACGTTTCCAGTGACAGGGGTTGCATCGCTCGGTGTACTGTTTCGCAAACTGGCCGGCCCTTGGGGGGGTAGGCCCACTTGCGAATGGGGGAAGCATGCGTAGGAACGACATGCCAAGGGCCGGTAGGTCACGTGGAAAGGTGACTGCTCTGCTTCTGGCAGCGGCGCTCGTCGCAGTCAGTTGCGGCAGCGACAAGAAGGAATCGGCCGCCACAACGCCACCGGCTGCCGCCACGAATCCGCCGGCCGCCGCCACGACACCACCGGCCGCTGCCACGACGCCACCGGCCGCCGACACAACGCCACCGGCGGCTGACACAACTCCTCCAGCCGTCGCCGACAAGATCACCGACTTCGCCGGGTACATCGGCGGATCGGGCGCAGCCGATGCGAGCAAGTCACCGATCAAGATCGGCTACTTCAACCAGCAAGGTGGCGCAGTCGTCGTCAGCGACACCAACGTCACCGGTATCCAGGCCGCTGTCAAGTTCGTCAACGAGCAGGCCGGCGGCATTGGCGGCCATCGGCTCGAGGTGGTGACGTGCTACATCGCCAACACGGAGGAGGAAGGCCAGAAGTGCGGCCAGCAGTTCGCCAACGACAAGGACATCGTGGCGATCGAGTCCGGCCCGACGTTCATCGGTACCGAGTCGTTCTACGCCGCGGTGGCCGGCTCCAAGCCAGTCGTCGCCGGCGTGTCGGTCAGTGCCGCCGACACGGTGCAGGCCACAGCTGCCGTTCTGTTCGGAGGCGCGAAGTACATCCTGGCCCCGTATGCGACGTTCGCCCGCGACACGTTGCACGCCAAGTCGGCGGCGCTCATCTATCCGGAAGGCTCCGGCGTGGATGAAGGCGCTGCTGGACAGGCATCCGCCTTCGAGGCGGCCGGAATCCCGGTCAAGGTGGTGCCGTACGCGGCCAACACCCCGGACCTCACTGTCCCGCTGCTCGCCGCCGGGGCTCAGGACGTCGACCTGGTGATGCCGGTCATCAACCCCAACGACTGCGTCAAGTTCGAACAGGCGACGCAGCAACTCGGGATCCCCGATGAAAAGGTGTTGGCCAGCCCGATCTGCATCAATGCGGACGTGGGCAAGGCGCTCGGTGACCTCCCCCAGTGGATCTACGCCGTCGCCTCGTCGCTCAGCATCGACCCCACCGACCCATCGGTGCCGCCGTACACCGACATCCTCAAAGCACAGGGTTTGGAGTCGAGCATCGGTGATCCGTGGGTGCTGGTCGGATTCGGCCAGATGATGACCTTGGCAAAGTGGCTCAATGCCATCGGTCCGGACAAGATCTCGACCGACGCGATCGTGGCGCAGATGAAGGCGTTCAAGGGTCCCTTGATCCTCGGCTCGCCCGTGCTGCAGTGCGGCAAGTACCCGAAGGCACCCGGCGTCTGCAACGACTTCACGCAGTTCTACAAGTACAACGGAAAGGACGCTGGTTGGAAGCTTGCCGGCGGCTTCGTGGGCCCGCCAGAAGGATGGGTCGGATAGCAGCCGCCCAGCACTCCCGATCAAACGCCCGAGGCTGAGCAGACGATGAAGGACATTGTTCTCTTCGTCCTGCTCGGCCTCGGGGCGGGCGCGGTGATCGCCGGGATCGCCATGGCCGTGGTCGTCACGTACGGCGGTTCGGGGATCATCAATCTCTCCACGGGCGCCGTCTCGATGGTCGCCGCGTACACGTTCTGGGCGGTGAAGTCCGACTACTTCCATTTCACGCTGGCGACCCCTCCCGCAATCGTCGTCACGATCCTGGTGTCGGTCTTCGTGGGGGTGGTGGGCGAACTGCTGGTGTTCCGTCCGCTGCGAACGTCGTCGCCCCTCGCCAAGCTGGTCGCCTCACTCGGAATCCTGTTGACCCTGCAAGCGACGATCCTGCTGTGGTTCGGTTCGCGGTCGAAGCAGATCCCCAGCATCTTCCCAACCAACTTCATCAAGGTCTTCGGCACGTCGATCCCGGTGAACAGGTTCTGGATGGCGGCGATCGTGGTGCTGATCGCGCTCGCGCTCACCGCCTTGTACCGGTGGACCAGGTTCGGTCTGGCGACGAGGGCGGCGGCGGAGAACGAGGTGTACGGCATGCTTGCCGGTCTCTCACCGAACCAGCTCTCGATGGCCAACACAGTTGTGGCATCGGCACTTGCAGGCGCGATGGGCATCATCGCCGCTCCGCTCGCCCAAGCTGATTCGAGCACCCTGGTGCTCTTCATCGTGCCGGCCCTGGCCGCCGCGCTGTTCGCCGCGTTCGCATCGCTTCCGATCGCCTGCCTGGCCGGCTTCGGCATCGGGATCGGCCAGTCGTTGATGTACTACGCCTCGACGCTGTCGTGGTTCCCGACCGACAAGGGGCAGCCGCTGCCGGGCGTCCAGGCGCTGCTCACCTTCGTGCTGCTCGTCATTGCGCTGTCGTTGCGCGGCGCGAAGATGCCGTCGCGCGGCGAGCTGGTGGAGAAGCGCCTCCCTGCAGCTCCACGACCGCAACGCCTGGCGCGCCCGGCCGTGATGCTGGCGGTGGTCGGGGTCGTGTTACTGGTGGTCCTGCCCTTCGGCTATCGACAATCGCTGATGCTCTCTCTCATCGGAGTCGTCATGTGTCTGTCGCTGGTCGTCATCACGGGGTTCGTCGGCCAGGTGTCGCTCGCCCAGGTCACTCTGG
>DATAJN010000057.1:0-12599 GCA_036262105.1 Ilumatobacteraceae bacterium | reverse complement strand
CTTCCGCTGCGTTGCAAGCAGCGGTTCGTTGTCACGGATACGGTTGCCGGCGCACGGCGGAATCGGTGGAGTGGCACTCGGTAGTGCCGTCACCGCCGCCTACACCCGCCGGCCTGCTCCCCAGCCACCCGCGCGGCGCGGCTCGACCCGGCGGAGGCCCTCCGCCCGGCATGACGGCGTCGGCAAATAATCAGTACATGGCTCCGGACTTGGCGTCGGCTGAACGAGAACCGCGGGCGATCGCCAGATCGGCGACCAGTGACGACTTCATCGCCAACGAGTCGCTGGTGACGGTGATCATGCGGAAGCCCTGCTCGAGGCGCTTCCCGACCAGCGCCGCGGTGGCATGAATGCCGGGGACGATCCCGGCCTTGCGGCAGCCGGCGACGATCGTCGTCAACGCTTCATCGAACTTGCTCTCGCCGTCGTTGTTTCCAGGCTTTAGCCCGAGTGTGATCGACAGGTCCGCCGGGCCGACGTAGATCGCATCGATACCCGGCACGGCGAGGATGTCGTCGAGGTTGGCTATGGCTTCGACAGTCTCGATCATCGGGATGATGGCGATGCCGTCGGCCGACCAGTCGAAGTGGTTCGGCCGGCGCATGCCGGCGACGACCGGCCCGAAGCTGCGTGCCCCCAGCGGGGCATACCGGCCGGCACGAACCACGGCCTGGGCCTCGGCCACCGTATTGACCATCGGGACGATGACGCCTTCGATGCCGGCGTCGAGCATCTTGCCGATGATGCCTGGCTCGTTCCACGGCACGCGGCAGATTGGGGTTCCCCCACCGAGCAAGATGGCCTGCGCCATGGCCACCGTCTGCTGGTAGTCGTTGACGCCGTGCTGATTGTCGATGCACACGTAGTCGTACCCAACCCGCGCCGCGGTCTCGGCACTGATGATCGAGGGGATCGCCAGCCATACGCCGAGCGTGTCGCGGCCTTCGTTCCATTGAGTTCGCAGTGTGTCCATCGCCCGGTTCTAGCAAAGTCGGAGCGAAAGTCGGCACCCGGCACGCGGTGACAGGTTCATCCCGGCGGGGCGACGATCGTTGCCGGGCGTCCGGCGAGCACGTTGAGGGCGTTGTCGATGGCGTGTGCGTAGAGGCGCCGCCGTCCTGCAACCGTTGCCGACGCCACGTGGGGCGTGACGATCACGTTGGGATGTTCGAGCAGCGGATGCCCGACCGGAAGTGGTTCGGGATCGGTGACGTCGAGACCCGCACCCCCGACCTGACCCGAATCGAGCGCGGCGAGCAGCGCCTCTTGGTCGACCAAACCACCGCGAGCGCAGTTGACGATGTAGGCACCATGCTTCATTGCCTCTAAGGAGGTGGCGTTGACCATGTGGCGAGTCTCGGCGACTGCCGGGGCATGTAGCGAGATGACGTCTGACTCGGCGAAGACTCGATCGAGGCCGACGAGCTCGCAGCCGTCGGCTTCGGTGAGGTACGGGTCGTAGGCCAGCACGCTCATGCCCATCGCCCGCGCCGCGGCGCCGACGCGGCGGGCGATTCGGCCGTACCCGACCAGGCCGAGCACCGTGCCGTCGAGCTCCAGCGCGCTGCCGGTTGTGGCACCCGCCAGGCCCTGGCGGGCCCGTTCTGTTTGCGCCGGGAGGTTCTTGACCACCGCGAGCATCAACATCAAGGTGTGCTCAGCGGTCGACACCGACGGGGCGTCAGGGGCGTTGCAGACGATCACCCCGGCTGCAGCCGCGGCGGGCACATCGACGTTGTCGTAACCGATCCCGATTCGGGAGATGACCTTCAGGCTCGAGCCGAGGGCGAAGGCCTCGGCGTTCCAAGCCCGCTTTGCGCCGGCCAGCACGGCGTGGGCCGTGCCGAGGTCCGTGTCGTCGGGCCCGACGGCAACTGCACGGCCGTCGACGAGGTCGCGGTACGCGTCGGGAAGCGGATGGTCGAAGAACAGAATCGGAAGATCGTCGTGCATCAGTCGCACCATATCGGGGGAGACATGCGCGGATATGGTGCGACCATGCTCGACCATTCACGGTTCTTCCACATCGGCATCCGCGTCACCGACATCGAGGCAGCCATGGCCGAGATCGGCAAGGTCGCCGGGGTGACCTGGGCGTCGGTGCAGGACCGGCCGATGTCGGTGTGGCTTCCTGATTCCGGTCCCGCTGTTCTGCAACTGGCGCTCACGTATTCCGTCGAAGGCCCGGTGCACCTCGAACTGCTGCAAGGCCCCAAGGGATCGATCTGGGATGCGCACGACGTGCCCGGCGCTCATCATTTCGGCTACTGGTCCGACGATGTCGGTGCCGATACCGAGCAACTGTTGGCCGACGGCTGGACGTTGGAGATCGCCGCCGCCGCTCCGAGCGACGGCTACGGCCGCTTCAGCTACGTGCGTTCGCCGTCCGGCTACCTGGTCGAGCCGATCTCGATCGCCAGCAAGCCACGCTTCGAGCGATGGTGGGCGGGAGGATCGCTCACGGACCCGGTGTCGTAGCCTGCCGGGCTATGGCCGACCTCTCCGCGACGTCCGATCTCTCCGGGCTCGCCCGCCGTCATCTGTGGATGCACTTCACCAGCCTCGGCGGATTCAACGACACCGAGGTACCGGTGATCGCCCGCGGCGAGGGTTGCCACGTGTGGGACCAGCACGGCAAGCGCTACCTCGATGGTCTTTCCGGACTGTTCACGGTGCAGGTCGGTCACGGTCGGAGCGACCTCGGTCTGGCCGCGGCCAAGCAGGCCGAGACCCTTGGGTACTTCCCGGTCTGGTCGTTCGCCCACGAGCCGGCGATCGAGTTGGCCAGCCGCCTGGCCGCGTTGGCGCCGGGTGACCTCAACCGCGTCTTCTTCACGCCGTCGGGCGGCGACGCCGTCGATACGGCGATCAAGTTGTCGAGGCAGTACTTCAAGCTGCGCGGCGAACCGTCGCGCACCAAGGTGATCTCCCGAACGTTGGCCTACCACGGCACGTCGATCGGCGCACTCAGCGTCACTGGCATCCCATCGATCAAGACGCCGTTCGAGCCGTTGATGCCTGGAGCCATCAAGGTGCAAACCCCGTATCGCTATCGCTGCCACGACTGTCAGCATCTCGACGCCTGCACACTTCGCTGTGCCGACGACCTCGAATTGCGCATCGAGATGGAAGGCCCCGACACCGTCGCTGCCGTGTTCATGGAACCGTTGCAGAACACGGGCGGAGCGTTTGCCCCGCCGGAGGGTTACTGGGCGAGGATCCGCGAGATCTGCGACCGGCATGGCGTGCTGCTGGTGAGCGATGAAGTGATCTGTGCGTTCGGGCGCCTCGGCCACATGTTCGGCTCCGATCGTTACGGATACCAGCCCGATCTCGTCACCTTCGCCAAAGGCGTCACGTCGGGGTACTCGCCGCTGGGTGGTGTGATGGTGTCTGATCGCATCGCCGAGCCGTTCCTCGAGAACCCCAACACGTTCCTGCACGGCCAGACGTTCGGCGCCCATCCGGTCTCGTGCGCGGTTGCCAATGCCAACCTCGACATCCTCGAACGTGAAGACCTGGGTGCGCACGTGCTTGCCAACGAAGACCGCTTCACGGAGCTCCTCGATGGACTGCGCCACATCCCGATCGTCGGAGACGTGCGCGGCGAGGGCTACTTCAGGGCGATCGAGTTGGTCAGCGATCAGGCCACGAAGGGCGCGTTCACGCCCGACGAGTCGAATTGGCTGTTGCGCGGCTTCCTCTCACCGCGGCTGTACGCGGCTGGGTTGATCTGCCGGGCCGACGACCGCGCCGAACCGGTCATCACGTTGGCTCCTCCACTGATCGCCGGCGAAGCTGAGTTGTCGTTCATCGCCGAGACCTTGGGCGACGTGCTGACCGCGGCATCGGTCGAGTTCGCCGGCCGACGGGGCTGAGATGCGCCGCTCGATCGACGATTACCCCTTCGCCGACGACGATCTTCCCGACGGCGCCGACGATGCCATGCTGATCTCATGGGCCGTCGCCATCTCCGACGACTACGACGACGCCGAGCCACGCGTCGTGCTGACGGTCGAGGAAGTCGGTCATGCCGGCGAGGGACTGGTCGCCCACCTCGGCCCCGACCATGCCCGCCGGCTGCGCGTCGCGCTGCGCGATGCCCTCCGTGAGATCGGCGAGGATCCCGGATCGTGATTGCGGAACGTCTGCCGTCCAGCTATTGTTGACCATCCCAGTCGGATTTATCGGAATTCGACGAGGACTGCGCGACAGGAGAGGCTGAATGAGCGTCACACCGATCATCCCGGCGCCTCGCGACCTCGACGCCGAACAGCAGCGCGACATCGAACGGTTCGAACGAGCAGTTGCCCAGTACCTGTCGGGTGAGATCAGTGAAGACGTGTTCCGGGTGATGCGCTTGAACAACGGCGTGTACGGACAACGCCAAGGCGGCACCGCTCAGATGGTGCGGATCAAGCTGCCCGCCGGCTCGATCTCGCCTGAACAACTCGACTTGATGGGTCATCTGGCCGAGACCTACTCGCGCGGCTGGGGCCACATCACCACTCGCCAGAACGTGCAGATCCACTTCGTCGAGCTCACCAAGGTGACCGACGTGATGCGCGCCCTCGGCGCCGTCGGGCTGACGAGTCGCGAAGCCTGTGGCGACACCGTGCGCAACGTCATGGCCTGCCACCTCGCCGGCGCATGCCCACACGAGTTCCTCGACGTCACTCCGTGGGCGGAAGCGGCGTTCCATCACTTCGTGCGCAATCCGCTCGGCCAGCGACTGCCGCGCAAGTTCAAGATCAACTTCTCCGGCTGCTCCACCGACTGCGGTCAGGCGATGTTCAACGATGTCGGCGTGATCGCCACGACGCGCACCCTGGACGACAGTTCCAGCGAGACCGGGTTCCGCGTGTACATCGCCGGTGGGCTCGGCGCCAACCCGCACCCGGCGCTCGCCCTGGAGGAGTTCACGTCTCGCGAAGACCTGCTGCCGACCATCGAGTCGGTTCTGCGGGTGTTCGATCAGACCGGCAATCGCGACAACAAGCTGCGGGCGCGGATGAAGTGGGTCGTCGACCAACTCGGCATTGACGAGGTTCGCCGCCGCGTGCTGAAGATGCGCCACACGCTGCCGGCGTCGTCGTCGTGGCCGGGAGGGATTCCCGAGATCGTCCAGAAGGCAGGCGATGCCCCTGCGGGTCGCTCGAGCACCATCGAGGCCACCACGGTCGGGCAGGGAACCGCCGTTTCACTGACGCCGCGCGATCCGTACCAACGATGGGTCGGCACCAGTGTTGTGCGCGGCACGGCCAACGGTGCGGTCTCGGCCGTCGCCTACGCCGCGCTGGGCGACGTGACGGCCGCACAGTTCCGTGCGCTGGCCTCCACCCAACGCGAGCTCGGTGCCGACGTGCGGCTCAGCAACCGCCAGAACGTCGTCTTTCGTGGCCTCACCGAAGCCCAACTGCCGGTGTTGTACGCCCGTCTGGAGGCAATCGGCATGGCTCGGCCCGGTGCCGAGCTGGCTCGCGATGTCGTTGCCTGCCCCGGTGCCGACACGTGCAACATCGCCGTCACCCAGTCACGCGGACTGGCCAAGGCGATCGGCGAGCGGCTCGAGGAAGAGGGTCTTGCCGAGGTCGGCGGAGTGCGCATCAACATCTCAGGTTGCACGAACAGCTGCGGCCAGCACCACGCCAGTGACATCGGCTTCTTCGGCGCCGAGCGGCGCGCTCACGGTCGGGCGGCCCCCGGTTACCAGATGCTGCTCGGCGGGTACGTCGGGCAGGAGCAGATCCACTTCGGCGAGAAGGCCTTGCGCCTTCCGGCCAAGGCCGCCCCCGAGGCTGTCGTGCGCGTCGTCCGGCGCTTCGCCGGCGAACGAACCGCCGGCGAGACCTTCCGCGACTGGATGGATCGATCGGGCGGCGCCGCTGCAATTGCCGACGGTTTGAAGGAGCTCGACTTCTTCCCTTCGCCGGAAGATGCTCCCGACTTCTACGCCGACTTCGACGAGACCGGGCCGTTCGTGGCCGAGGTGGGCGAGTCGGAGTGCGCAGTCTGAGCGCTCGCTACGACGCGGCGGTGGCTGCCATCGACGCGGCCAACGAACAGGATCCGAACGTCGTCGTGGTGCGCGGCCGAGAGCTGCCGCTGGCGTTGGCGCACGGGCAGCTCGCCGCGGAATGGATCGGGCGTCTCGTCGACGAACCAGACGAAGCCTTGCTACTTGCCGCGCGAGCCCACCACTTGCGCCGCTGGGAGATGCGCCGCGACAGCTACCCGCTCGGTCGCCCTGGATACCTGCGCTGGCGTAGGGACCAGAAGGCTCGCCACGCCCGCGACATCGCCGGGATCCTGACGACGTGCGGATACGAAACCGCGGCGATCGAGCGCGTCCAAGGATTGATACGGCGGGAGAACGTCGATGGCTCGCAGGCCGTGGAAGATGCCGCGTGCCTGGTCTTCATCGAGACCCAGCTAGGTTCACTGGCGGCGCGAATGGAGCACGATCTGATGGTCGAAGTGATCCGCAAGACGGCCCGCAAGATGAGCCAGGCCGGCATCGCCCTGGTGGCGTCCATACCTCTTTCCGTCTCCGAGGTTGCCCTGCTCAGAGAGGCGATTGGCGGTGAGCAGCCGGATACGCGGAGTGAGAATGGGCCAAATGACCTACCGCCAACCCATTGACACTCAGCGTGGTGAACGTCAGTCTTAGCACCGCACGACGGCCCTCCCTCCGTGGTGTTGAGGACGGAGAGCTGAATGACCACAACGCTTGCTTTTGAGCTTCGCACAGCGCAGCCAACTGACATCGAATTCGAGCAGTTTTTGTATGCGTCGACCCGTGAAGACCTGCGGCCATTGGGGCCGGAAGTTTTCGAAGGATTGATCGGAATGCAGTTCCGTGCGCAGTCGATGTCGATCAAACTCGACCATCCCCAGGCGGAGCGCAGCATCGTGCTGGTCGACGACTCGCCGGTCGGCCGGCTCGTCACGGACGCTTCCTCCGACCATGTCGAGCTCATCGACATCGCCCTTCTCCCGCAGTACCGCAACCACGGCATCGGCACCAGTGTGCTCCGCGGTGTGTTTGCCCAAGCCGACCGCATCGGTGGGGCCGTGCACCTCCACGTCGAGAAGCAGAGTCGAGCCGTCCACCTCTACGAGCGCCTCGGATTCGCGATCTGCGGCGACCTCGGGATGTACTTCGCGATGAGTCGCGGCTGAGGGCTATCAGCCGGCAACTATCGGCAGCAACGTCAACTCGGGTTCGTCACTCTCGAGGCGTTGCAACCGGTAGCGGTTCTCGAACAGCGCAACGAGTGCTCCGTCGCCACGGGTGAGGATTCGAATCCCGCCGATCTGCCGCAGCCGCTCGCTCGATTCCTTGTCGGTGAGACGGATTGCCTGGTACGGAGCGGAGAGGATCTCGGTCGGCGCTCCGAACTCGCTGCCCAGGCGGTAGGCGAACACCTCGAACTGGAGCTCGCCGACGGCGGCCAGTATCGTCTCCGACTCTCCGAAGTCGGGATCGCGCAGCACCTGCACGACGCCCTCCTCGTCGAGCTGGGCCAGCCCCTTGCGGAACTGCTTGAACCGGCCATTGTCGAGCGGCCGGGCCTTGGCGAAGACCTCGGGTGAGAACCTCGGGATGGGCGGGTACTCGACCGACAGGCCCGCGTACCCCGCGTCGAACAGTGTGTCGCCGAGTTGCACGCCGCTGGCGTTGACCAGGCCGACCACGTCGCCGGGGAACGCCTCGTCGACTGTCTGGCGATCCGGGCCGAACGCCGTCGTCGCGTACTTGGTGGTGAGATCGCGTCCAGTGCGGTGGTTGGTGACGCTCATGCCTCGCTCGAACCGGCCGGAGCAGATGCGGGCAAAGGCGATGCGATCACGGTGCGCCGGGTCCATGTTGGCCTGGACCTTGAACACGAACGCCGAGAACGGGCTGTCGAGCAGGCGGGGCTGGTCATCGCGGTCGAGCCGTGGGGACGGCGAGGGAGCCAGTTCGATCACTGCATCGAGCAAGAGACGCACGCCGAAGTTGGTCAGTGCCGAGCCGACGAACACCGGCGTCGATTCCCCGGCGAGGAACGACATCAGATCGACATCGGCACCGACTGCATCGAGCAGCGAGCATTCGTCGAGGGCTGCCTTCCATGCCGGGCCGTGATCCGAGCTTCCGGCGACGCTGGCCGCGGCGACCGCCGTGGTCTCCTCAGCGGCGGCCGATGCGCCGCGAGCCGTGCGGGTGAACCGGGTGAACAGGTCGGTGCGGCGGTCGATCAATCCGTAGAAGTCTTCGCCGCTTCCCACCGGCCAGGTTGCCGGTGTAGGACGGAGTTGGATCTGCTGTTCGATCTCGTCGAGCAACTCCAGCGGCTCGCGGCCCGGGCGGTCGTACTTGTTGAGGAAGGTGATCACCGGCAGGTTGCGCGAGCGACAGACCTGGAACAGCTTCAGGGTTTGGGCCTCGATGCCCTTCGCCGCGTCGAGCACCATCACCACGGCGTCGACCGCCGAGAGCACGCGGTACGTGTCTTCCGAGAAGTCGCGGTGCCCCGGGGTGTCGAGCAGGTTCATGATGTGGTCGCGATATGGGAACTGCATCACTGTCGAACTGATCGAGATGCCGCGTTGCTGTTCGAGCTCCATCCAGTCGCTGCGTGCCGACCGCCGGCCCTCGCGCGCATGCACGGCGCCGGCTTCCTGCACCGCTCCCGAGTACAGCAGGAACTTCTCGGTGAGGGTCGTCTTGCCTGCGTCGGGGTGGCTGATGATCGCAAAGGTGCGACGGCGTGTGGCCTCGGCGATCTCGTTCATAGCCATTCGAGGCTACCGGCGGCGCTTGATCGCTCGGTCGTCAGGCGATGTAGCGCCAAGCGGCCAGGCGTGCCGCGCTGTCGTCGCCCGGCACGGGCAGTTGGCACACGACTCGCAGTGTGGGCCACTCGCTCGGTGTGAGCTGCTGGTACTCGAACACCAGGTCGCCGGCGCGCGGGTGCGAGTACCGGCGCAGGCGCGTCTGGAACTGGGCGACGTCGAGCTGCGGCCACCATTCGGCGAACTCGGGGCTGAGCTCGATCAGGCGATCGATCATCTCCACGACCTTGGGGTCGGCGCGCATCGGCGCCGTGCCGGAGCGATACTCGGCCATGATTCGTCGTGCTTGGCTGGCCCAATCGGTCAGGAGCCGGCGAGCATTCGGTTCGGCGAACACGACCCAGAGGAGGTTGCGTTCATCGTCGGCGAGGCGATCGATCATCGGGTAGAGCAGCGACTGTGGACGATTCCAGGCCAGGAACTCCCACCGCGGCCCGAGCACGTAGGCCGGAGCCGGCTCCATCGACGTGATGAGGCGTACCAGTGCGTCGGGCGCGTGTTCGACGGTTTCGACCGGCTCACGCGGGGCACGCGCTGCCAACGCCAGGAGATGTTGGCGTTCGGCATCGTCGAGATGCAATGCCCGAGCCAGCGCGCTCAGCACGTCGACCGAGGCGTTGATTGGCCGCCCCTGTTCGAGCCACGTGTACCAGGTCACCGACACGCCTGCGAGCATGGCGATCTCCTCGCGCCGCAGCCCCTTGGTACGCCGCGAGCGGCCCTCGGGTAAGCCGACCTCGGACGGTGCGAGGGCGTCGCGGCGGGCGCGCAGGAAAGCTGCCAGCTCGTCGCGTCGAGTCATCGGTCTATTCGATCACGCCGCGGGCGACGGCGAGTAGTGGTGGCGCTACCCGTCAGCCGCCGTTGGAGGCCTTCACCCACGAGCGGCACGGTTCACCGCGCAGCGAACCGCAGGCCGGCGGTGCGGCCGTGGGAACATCGACCCCGCTGACAACGGGCAACACCAACTGCGAGGGATGGTCGGCGTCGTGGGCGATGGTGACCGTCTCACCGTTGTCGATCGTGCGGAACTCCCAGACGGGCCGGTTGTCACCGGGCGCATGGATCGTGAGGCGCAGCCGACTGCCGGCACGGAACGGATGAGCGAACGGGAAGAGTTCGAGGCGCGCCGCGGTGAACTCCCCAGCCGGAAGGTCGGCGGCGTCGGATTGGAGGTTGGTGTGCGCCGGGCGGAGCTCGGTTGCGGAGTCGGCGAGCGCTCGCTGGCTGGCGCGCAGCCATCCGCTCTGCACGTAGATCTCTTCACCGTCGGGCCGTACCTCGCTGATGGTCGCCTCGAGATCCGTGTCGGCCGACGTCGACTTGATCCACAGGTCCAACGAACCGGCGCCGGCGACGACCGTCGGCGTTGCGAACGGGTCTGTGACGAACCCCAGCCCGGTGCCGTCGGGTAGTGCTCGCCAGTCGTATTGCACGCCGGCCTTCCAGATGTCGCTGCCGCTGCCGGTGTAGAAGGTCGGTGGTAACGCCGAGGGATCGGCCTTGTAGCTGTCTTCGCCCGGCGCCGTGAGCGCCGTGTCTGTGAGCCTTCCGTTGCCGTCGAGCTGCCATGCTTTCGCGGTTGCGGACGGAATCGGCCAGGCCGGGAAGTCCGCGACGAAGTTCGGTTCGGGTGTGCCGGGTGTGAAGGCGTCGTTGCCACCCTGCTCGAACAGGATCCTCACGGAGTCCTCTGATTCGAACTGCGCAAGTGCTTGGTCGTACGGCATGCCGAAGAACCTGTTCTCGAACGGCGCGAACGAACTGACGCCCCAGATGGCCGAACCCACCAACGGTGCTATCGAATTGAGCGTCGAGAGGTCGGGCACCTTCTTGGCGACGTAGAAGTCGAGGAACTCCGCATAGCGACCGAGCACGGGCGGGCTCAGCGACTCGGTGTGCAGCCCGTTCATCAGTGTGACGTAGACGTGCGGCGAGTTGGTGAACTTGTCGAGCATCGCCGGGAAGTGGCCGCCGGTCTGCTCGTCCTGCCATGCGCCGGCGATGAACACCGGGACCTTGATCTTGTCGACGAACGTGATGGGAGCGAGCGAGTCACCAAGGGTCGGTGGGTAGAACGGGTTGTCGTCGATCTCCTTCACCAGGTCGGGGTTCTGCAGGCGAAGCTTCTGATTGTCGGCGCAGGTCGTGTCGCCACCGTCGGCGCGTTGCTTGGTCCAGGCCTGACCGAACGGCTTGGCCTCTTCCATGCGCTGCTTGGTCCAATCGACGGCGAAGCCGGTGTTGAGGATGCCGCCTGGGTAGAGCGTTGCCCGGAAGCTGTCGTCGAGCACCGAGAGCGGCGTGATCGAGTTGAGGCTGGGGGGTTGCGTGGCGGCAACGAACAGCTGCGTGATTCCCGGATACGAGATGCCGACCATTCCGACCTGGTTGTCGAGCACCCACGGCTGAGCGGCGACGGTTTCGATCGCGTCGTAGCCGTCGAGGTTCTGCACGGTCTCGAAGAAGCGATAGGACCCGCCGCTGCAACCCGTGCCGCGCATGTTGACACCCACGTAGGCGAAGCCCATCGCCGTGTACAGCTGGGCCAGGTTGGCACTGGCCGGATCGCTCGGCTGGTAGCCGCTGTACTCGACCACTGTCGGGTACGGACCCTGGTCGGCAGGTCCGGGCAGCACAACGTTGGCACTGAGCGTCGTGCCGTCGCGGGTGGTGATGTAGCCGAAGCCACCCTCCGGCAGCTTCGGTTGGCCGGCGTAGAACGAGGACGGAGGATTGACCGTCGGGTCTGCCACGGCGATGGTGCCGCTGATCTGCGTCGCGCTGGTGATCGTGTAGTCGTCGCCGGGTTCGAGGCTGCGGAACAGGAGCGAGCCCTGTTCGTCGACGGTTCCGGTGGCGATCTGTGTCGCATCGTGATTGACGGCGAGTGTGGCGCCCGGCGTGGCCTTGGTGACCGCAATCTGGTTGGTACCCGGTTGCACCGTGAATGTGGCCGTGACCAGGGTCGTCGTGGTCGCCGGAGCCGTGGTGGCAGGTGTCGTGGTCGCCGTTCCGACCGATACAGCACCCGCCGGCGAACTGGATGTCGTGGTCCCCGATCCGGAACAGCCGGCGACCAGGGCGATCGCGGCCAACAGTTCGGCGGTTCGGATGCGCATCGAACGATTGTTCCATGCTGAGTCAGGTGTCACGTATTCGCGCCTCCTCGCCAGCACCTCTGTTGATCACGACCGTGAAAGGAGAGGTTTGGCGTGGTCGCGATATTCATCGGTTCACTCGCATTCAGCGTCGGCGGCGCGTTCATGGGAACGTCGGCCGGGTTCACACGACTCTGGCCGAGTGTGATCGTCGCTGCCTGCTTCGTCATCGGGTCGGGATTCCTGGCCAAAGCAGTGCATCGAGGTGGGTTGAGCACGACGTTCATCATCGGCCTCGGCTTTGAAGCCGTGATCTCGGTCGTCATCGGTCTGGCCGTGCTCAACGAGCGATTGACGAGTGCGCAGATCGCCGGGATCGCGATCATCCTCGTGGGGCTGGTCACCCTGAAGCACGGCTGACTTCGGCAGCAAGGTGAGAAGGTCGGAACTGTGCAGCCGCGGAACGATACGTCGTGTTCTGTGGCTACGCGGATTGGTCGACGCACGTGCGCGCAAGCACGGTCACACAAACATGCCACCCATCACAAATGACCCTGTCTGCGCTTCACGAGATCTGGGCGCCACGACTCGCCCTGCGCACCCAGCTGATATCAGCCGAATGGCACCCAGATCCCGAGGTCGCAATGGTGAGAGCGC
>DATAJN010000056.1:0-2749 GCA_036262105.1 Ilumatobacteraceae bacterium | reverse complement strand
ACCACCATGGCTTGGTCGGGTGTGGCGAGTGCCGCGATGTGGCGACGCAGTTGGGCCATCCAGCGCAGCTTGTACTGGTAGTGGTCGTCCTCGAGGGATCGCCCATTGGGCACGTACACGCTGCAAATGCGCACACCACCGCACATGGCGGTGATGATCCGCGCGTCGGTATCGGGCTCGCCCTCCGCGAAGTTCAGCACGACCTCTTCGAGACCGACCTTCGACAGTATTGCCACGCCGTTCCACTGGCCTTGACCGTGGTGGGCCGACTCGTAGCCCATCGACATGAAGGTCAGCGTCGGAAAGGCATCGTCGGAGACCTTGGTCTCCTGCAGGCACAAGACGTCGGGCTGCATGTCGGCGACCCACTCCTCGATGCGCGGCAGACGGACCTTCAGCGAGTTGACGTTCCAGGTGGCGATGCGCACAGCAGCGACCGTATCGAATCAGGCTGACTTGGCGCGCCGCCGAGTTGGCTTGGCTGGCTCTGGTGCTTCGACCGGCGCACCTGGTTGGGTGGCGGGTGCCTTCTTCGCTGCCCGTCTCTTGGCGGGCTGCGGCGTGTCGGTGGCGACAGCTGCGGCCGACGCCTTCTTCCGACTGACCTTCGGCTCCACTGCCGGGGCGGCCGCAGCAACCGATTTCTTCGCTGCTCGCTTCTTGGGACCCGCTTGCACCTCGACACGGGCGGCCGCTTCTGGGGTGGCCGCCGCTGCCTGCTTGGCGGCAGCCTTCCTCGCCCCTCGCTTGGGCTTGGCTTCGACGACGGCCTCGGCGGGCGGCGACTTGATGGTGGCCATGGTTGGGATGGCCAGATCGATGCTGCGCCGAGCAGGGGCGAAGCTCTCCACCACGAGCGTGACCGATTCGCCGACCTTCATGAACTCGCGAGCGCTGCGCGGCGCCGGATCCGCCATCAAGCTCAGTGGCACGTAGCCCTTCACGTCACCGATCCGCACATACGCGCCATGCGACGAGTAGTTCTCGACGATTGCGTTCACACTGCTTCCGGGCTGATGGTGCTCGACGAAGGTGAGGAATGCGAGCAGGTCGTTGGTGCCCGTGCTCTTCGGCGTCGGCTCCGCCTTCGTCTCGCCGGCGTGCTTGGCTGCATCGGTGGGCTTGGCCGCATGAGCAGTCTTGGCTGCGGTGGCGGGCTTGGCGTCGTCGCGACCGCGACCTGCCTTCTGGAGGACCGCGCCCGGTGGCGGTGATGCGGGCACCGGCATCGGTTGACTGGCTTCGGGGCTTGCCGCTTTGGCTCTGGGGGTGCGCCCGCCGCGCTTGGCCTCGCTGACCGACTTGCGGCTGGTCGGCCCGCGCACCGGCAGGCGGTTGACGAAGACCCAGCCGATGTGGGGAACCGGCTTGCCCCCGACCAGGCGACCCTCGTCGAACAACCACTTGTACGTACCGTGGAACTCTTGGTAGCTGTCGTTCGACAAGATCGTCGCATCGACCTTGTTGGCGATGCTCAACACAAACGCGTCACCGCGCCCGATTGCCCCGGCGGGTGGCGCGACGATCTCGTTGTTGCTGACGGCCGAATCGAACTCCTCCACTTCCTTCGGATCGATGCGGTGACCGAACGATGCGTCGACCACGACGGTGATCAATGCGTCGGGATTCTCGGCAATGTAGGCCAAGACGGCTTCATTGAGTTGTTTCAGGCTGGGCATGGCCCGACCCTCGGTGGCGAGGTTCGAGCCGTCGACGACGACATGACGTGGCATAACTCAGCCAGTCAATCACGCTCGGAGGGGACTGCCTACGATGCTCGCGTGAAGAAGGCGGTGTTGTGGGACTTCGGGGGAGTCATCCTGTCGAGCCCGTTCGAGGCATTCAATCGATACGAAGTCGAACGAGGGCTCTCCGTCGACTTCATCCGCAGCGTCAACGCCACGCATGCGCACACCAATGCGTGGGCGCGGCTGGAGCGAAGTGAGATCTCCGTCGAGGAGTTCGACGAGCTGTTCGCATTGGAGTCTGCAACACTCGGTTTCCGAGTGCCTGGGGCCGACGTCTTGGCATTGCTCTCCGGAGACGTACGGCCCGAGATGGTGGCCGCACTGGATCGCGTGAAGTCGTCGGGGTACCGAGTGGCATGCCTCACGAACAACGTCATCGCCGGAGATCATGGTGGCGATCCCGCTCGTGCAGCGCGGATCGCCAAGATCATGGAGCGTTTCGATGTGATCGTCGAGAGCAGCGTGGTCGGCGTGCGCAAACCCGAGCCGCGGTTCTACGAGATCGCCTGCGAGCGGTTGATGGTTCAGCCCGAGGAATGTGTGTTCCTCGATGACCTGGGTGTCAACCTCAAGCCCGCAGCTGCAATGGGCATGACGACGATCAAAGTCACCACTGCAGCGCAGGCCATCGCCGAACTCGGTTCAGCACTCGGCTGGGATTGAGGATGTGATCGGCGGCTTCTGGGCGCCAATCTCCGACATCAGCGCTGGCGGATCCACGCGAACTGCCACCCAGATCTTCGGAACGTGGGCCAGATCAAGGCCTCCCGGACCGATGCGCCTGACGCACAGAACTACCTGCCCTCCGAGGTTTGGTCAGACGATGCGCGTGACTTGGCCGACGTGCCCGGAGCCGGGGATGAACAGATCTTTGGTTGCAGCCAGGCGGCCGATGTAGCCGGGGTCGGCCGCGACCTTGGCGCGGGCCGCATCGGACGCTGCGGCGTCGGGCACGACGCTGATCCACGTGATGCCGCCCATGGTGCCGTACACGTCGGTGA
>DATAJN010000055.1:0-8757 GCA_036262105.1 Ilumatobacteraceae bacterium | reverse complement strand
ATGATGAAGGCCACGGCATCGCGACTCGCCGGAGGGCCTGAGGGCGGTGGCAGATCGGCACCGTCGAGACCACTTTCGCCGTGAACGTACCCGGCGTGACGCGCCGGGGCGATGAGCGGTCGATTGGCGCCGGCGTGCACTACGACATCGATGCCCAGCAGATCGCGCATGACGATCGCGTTGCGCGTGGTCGATTCCAGCGGAGCATTGCCGGCGACGGTTGTGATGCCGAGCAAGTTCGTATGTCGTGCGGCCACGACCATGGCGACGGCGTCGTCGTGGCCAGGATCGCAATCGAGGATGATCGGCAGTGGAGCAGTGGTGGGCGCCATGGTTGGGCCAGCATGTCACCGTTACGATCCTCTGGTGGCGTTGAGGGCCTCTCGAAGGTGGCTGGGGTGGTTGGCGGCCGGCGGGTTGCTGTGCGTTTCGGGTTGTTCATCGTCGGGATCATCGGAGCGATCGACGACCTCGATCCCACCGGCCGAAGTTCCGGTTCGCACCGCTGAGGCGGTCCAGCCGGTTGCAATCTCCGAAGCAACCGGAGTACCCGGCCTGTCGGCAATCGATCCCTTCTGCGCCGCATGGGCGGGCTACGCCGGCACCGTTCAGGCGCTCGGTGTCGCGGCATCGTTCGGCGATCTCCCGAGTGATCGCCTTGCCGCGCTCGAATTGGTTGCCGCACCGCGACTCGTCGAAATCGCCGCGGCCATCGAAGCGTCGTGGCCTTCGGAACTGGAACAGGAACGGGCGGTCGTCATCGACCAACTGATCGGCCCGTACGCCCGTCGAGCGCAGCGTGGAGTCGACGCTCTGACTGCTGCGGGTCTGACGGCCGCAGATCTGGCCACGTTGAGCTCGGCGTGGCAGACGTCGTTGGTGCGACGCGACCCACAGGACGCGGTGATCGAGCTTCCCGCGCTGGACGGCGAGTTGCAGACAACGTTGGATGCGGCGGCGCGCGCCTTCGACGCGGCGGTCACGCCGTTCGCCGCCGACCCCAGCCTGTCGGTCGGTGACGTCTCGACACCGGCGACTGACGCCTATCTCTCTGAACACTGCCCGGACCTGGCGTCGATCGGGGTCGGCGACGCGTTGTAGTGGTGGTCAGTCGGCGATGACCGTTCCTGCATCGGTGAGAGTCACGGTGCGGCCGACCCATTCGCCGTCGCACATCGACGTCGCCAAGCCGTGCTCGGTCGACGTTCCCCATGCCCGGCGACCGTCGGCCAGCAAGCAAGCGGTGATCGCCGTCTCGGGTTCACCGTCGCGTGAGTGCATCACCGTGTAGGCCTCGACCGTGGCGGGGCCGGCCGCATCCGTTGCGGTGGCCAGCTCTCTTTGGGGCAAGGCGTCGATTGCCGCCTGGGGGCGGTCGTGGCGGAAGCCGTTGGCGGGTGGCTCGGTGGAGTAGATGCCGAACGAATGCTTGGTCACGTAACCGCCGTTGGCCCACACGAGCCCGAGCTCACCCGGCGAGGCGCGCAGGTCCGTGACCATCGTCGCGATCGCGTGCATCACGTAGTTGTTCCATGGCCCTCCGGCGAACGACAACCCGCCGGTACGCGTCAGCTGCCGATCGAGCGACAGCCCCAGGCTGCGCGCGCCGAGTTGAACCGCCGACGGGAAGCACGAGTACAGATCGACCATGCCCACGTCGTCGATCGTGCACCCGGCCAACTCGAGCACACGACTACCGCCGAGCTCGATCGCCGGAGTCTCGGCGAACGACCAGCGGTTGCTGACGTACTGGTGCTCATGACAGTCGGTGCCGGCGTGCACGAACACCCGGCGGTCGCGTGGCACTCCGAGCGACTCGGCCTTTGCAGCCGAGCAGATGATGACCGCGGCGGCCATGTCGACGTCGTTGTTGGAGTTCATGTACTTCGTGTACGGCAGGCCCACCATCCGGTTGCCCGCCGAGGGAGTGCGGATCTCCTCGGCCGTCCGCGCCTGTCGCGACCAGGCGTATCGATTGCCGGCGGCGACTTCGCTGAACCGTGACCACAATTCGCTGATCCGCTTCAGGTGTTCAGCGGGGGAGCTCCCGGCAGCGGCACGAACGGCAGTCTCGAAGATCGGATAGATCTGCACCGGCATGATCACGCCACGTTCGAGCTCCGTGGGGTGGTTGAGGGCCACGTCGTCGCCGATGATTCTCGGCAACCGACCCTCGGGTGCTGTCGGCCAGTGCAACTCCACGTCGGCCTTTCGTGCACGCACGCGCGTGCGGCGAGCCTCGGCACCGGCCAGGATTGCCAGCTCGATCTCACCGGCCTGGATCTCCGCCGCCGTCGTGTTGACGAGGCTCTGCGGGCTCTGCCCGCCCATGGTGGTGTACGCCGTTTCGGCTGGGTCCAGGCCGAGTTGTTGGGCGATCACAGACGCTGGATCGCCGTACTTCCAGCTCAGCAGGTTCACGACGCGAACGGACTGCGGGTTGGGAATCGACCCCAGCCCCGCGTCTGCCGTGGCAGCGCCGATCGCCGAGCACATCAACCTGGCCGGGTCCAATGCTTCGTCGAGATCGTCGACGTGCTGAACGGTCTGGCCGACGCCGATGATCACGGGCGTCAAGGGGTCGAGTGCCATGGCCCCTCCACAGTAAGCAACTTTGTCGCTGCCACGATGTTCAGCGGCGTCCCTGCGACGAAGTTCGTGGGGCGTGCAGCGGTTCGTAGACTCGGCAGATGCCGCGAATCGCCATTGGCTCCGATCACGCCGGGTACGAGTTGAAAGAACATCTGATCGGCGTACTCGAGGCGGATGGTCACCACATACTCGATCTCGGCACCAACAGCACCGAGCCCTGCGACTATCCGGCGTTCTGTGCCGCGGTGGGGCGCAGCGTGCGCAACGGCCACGCCGACCTCGGGATCGTGTTGGGCGGCAGCGGCCAAGGTGAGCAGATGGCAGCCAACAAGGTGCATGGAGTGCGCGCTGCGCTGTGCAACGACCTGTTCACCGCTCGGGTAGCGCGCGCCCACAACGATGCCAACGTGTTGAGCATCGGGGCCAGGGTCGTCGGCGTCGGCCTCGCCGAGGAGATCTTGTCCACGTTTCTGACAACGGCCGCTGAGGGTGGCCGGCATGCCCGTCGAGTCGCACAGGTGATGATGATCGAAGCCGAAGAATCACGAATGGAGCGTTGAGCGATGCCCTTCCCGTCCGACACCAATCCCGACACCGAGTTGTTCGATCTGATCGACGCTGAATGGGAGCGCCAGGTCACAGGGCTGCAACTGATCGCCAGCGAGAACTTCACGTCACCGGAGGTGATGCGCGCCGTCGGGTCGGTGCTCACCAACAAGTACGCCGAGGGCTACCCGGGCAAGCGCTACTACGGCGGCAACGCGGTCATCGACGATGTCGAATCGTTGGCGATCGAGCGCGTCACGCGCCTGTTCGGAGCCGATCACGCCAACGTGCAGCCCCACAGCGGAGCCAACGCCAACATGTGCGCGTACCAGGCGTTGCTCGACGTGGGCGACACCGTGCTGGGTCTGAGCCTCGATCACGGTGGCCACCTCACGCATGGGTCGCCGGTGAATGCGAGCGGCAAGCTGTACCACTTCGTGCCGTACAAGGTCACTCCCGGCGACGAGCGGATCGACATGGACCAGGTCCGTGATCTGGCGCTCGAGCATCGCCCGAAGATGATCGTCGCCGGAACGACGAGCTACCCCAGGCGCCTCGACCCGGAGCCGTTCAGGGCTATTGCCGACGAGGTCGGCGCGTACTTCCTGTTCGACGCCGCACACCTCGCCGGTCTGATCGCCGGGGGCGCCCATCCCAATCCCGTGCCGTTCGCCGACATCGTCACGTTCACCACGCACAAGACACTTCGTGGGCCACGCGGCGGGTGCATCCTGTCGACGGCGCAACACGCCGCTGCAGTCGACAAGGCAGTCTTCCCGGGTTGGCAGGGCGGCCCGCTCGAACACGTGATAGCCGGAAAAGCGGTCGCCTTCCACGAGGCGCTGCAGCCGAGCTTCGCCGAGTACGCGCGACAGATCGTCGTCAACGCCAGCGCTCTTGCCGAGGCTCTGGCCAACGAAGGATTCAGGCTCGTGAGTGGCGGCACCGACAGCCACCTGATGGTGGTCGATCTACGCCCGTTCGACGCCGAGTTGACCGGCAAGGAGGCCCAGGCGGTGCTCGATCGGGCAGGGATCACGTTGAACAAGAACACCATCCCCGACGACCCACGCAGTCCGTTCGTCACCAGCGGCGTCCGCATCGGAACCCCATCGGTCACCACCCAAGGGATGAAGGAACCCGAGATGGTGGTGATCGCCGAGCTGATCGCCCGCGTTCTGCGCCACCGTGCCGACGAACCAACGCTCGGAGCGGTTCGCTCAGAAGTCGCTGCGCTCTGCTCGAAGTTCCCCGCCTACAGCTGATCGCTAGAGTCGCCTGCGCTCATGCCGTCGACGACTTCCTATCTCTTTGTTGGCCTCATCGCTGCGGTCGCGACGTTCGTGTGCACGCCGATCGTCGGTTGGTTCGCACGGCGCGTGGGATGGGTGGCCGAACCCGGCGACCGACGGATCCACAAGGTGGCCACACCCGATGTCGGCGGCATCGCCATGTTCGTCGGTCTTGTCGCCGCGTTCGCTGCTGCCCGCCTGAACGACCGGTTCGACTCGATCTTCGCTCGCAACACGGATGAACCTCGCGGCCTTCTGCTCGCTGCCGCGCTGATGTTCCTCGTCGGGCTGATCGACGACATCCGTGAGATCTCGGCTCCCGCGAAGGTCATCGGCACCATCGCGGCCGCGGGTGTCCTCACCTACTACGGCGTCACGATGTTCTACTTCCGTGTTCCGTTCCTCGATGTCTTCACCGTCAGTGACGACTGGCTGTTGCTCATCACGGTGATCTGGTTGCTGGGCATGACGCAAGCGATCAACCTGATCGACGGCCTCGACGGCCTGGCCGCTGGAATCGTGGCCATCGGCGCTCTGGCGTTCTTCATCTACAGCGTGCGGCTCGGTGATCCCACGATTCGGCTGCTCCCGTCACCGAGCATCGGTCCGCTCGTCGCCATCATCACCGTCGGGATCTGCGTGGGCTTCCTGCCGCACAACTTCAACCCGGCGCGGATCTTCATGGGCGACGGCGGCGCGCTGCTGTTGGGGCTTCTGCTGGCGGTCAGCACCAGCGTCGTGGGCGGCCGAGTCGACCCGAGCCTGCAGGGCTACGCCGGCCAGACGTACTTCTTCCTGGCGCCGCTGTTCATCCCCCTCTTCATCTTGGGCGTTCCGATCCTCGACACGTTGTTCGCCATCATCCGCCGGGCGACGCGCCGCCAGAGCGTCGCCACCGCAGACAAACGCCACCTGCATCACCGACTGATGGAGATGGGCCACGGGCAGCGTCGCAGTGTCGTGATCCTCTGGGCCTGGACGGCGTTGCTGTCGGCGTTCGTGCTCTATCCGGTGCTCACACAGAGCTTCGTGTCGTACATACCGATCGGAGCGGCGATGCTTGGGCTGGTGCTGTACACGTTGTTCCACCCGCAGATCAGGAAGAACCGATCGGCGGCGGACGTCTCCAGTTTGGAGACAGAAGACGTGTCCCGATAGATTGTGTACGCGTTCACAAGCTCGTCGCACCGCCGCGATGGGCGCGCTCAGCAACTTCAGACCCTGTCATTCCAGGAACCTGGCATTGAGGAACCCCGACGTTGAAACCGCCCACCCGTACCAACGAGCACAGGATGAGCCGGGGCACCGACGACAAGATCGGCAAGGGCATCGATGTCGCCTTGGTCACGCTTGCGTTCCTGGGCATCGGCTATGGACTCGATCGCTGGCTCGACACCAAGCCGGTGTTCATGGTCGTGCTCGTGGTGCTGGCGCTCGTCGGTGAGTTCCTGCGGTTTTGGTATGACTACGATGCCCGGATGAAGGTGCTCGAGGCTCAACGAGCGTCGGCCGTCCACGGAGACCGCCCATGAACGACATCGCATTCTCGATGGCCGCGCCATTGCCCGGCCCCGCACCGGAGGTGACCGTCTCCAACGACATGGTCAAGCGAGGCGTGCTGGTCGCCCCGGTCTTGATCGGGTTGTGTGGGCTCATCTGGGGCGCCAACGGTGCTGCTTCTGGCGCCTATGCCATCGCTATCGTGTTGGTCAACTTCGCGCTTGCCGCCGGCATCGTCGCGGTTACCGCCAAGATCAGCCTGCGGGTGATGATGGCATCGGTCCTGTTCGGCTATCTGGTGCGGCTCGCGCTGATCTTCCTTGCCGTCTACTTGGTCAAAGACGCCGGCTGGATTTCACTTCCGGCGCTCGGAGCGACCATCATCTTCACGCACCTCGGCCTCTTGGTGTGGGAACTGAAGTATGTGGCGATGTCGCTCGCCTACCCCGGCCTCAAGCCCAAGCCCTCGACCCTCGGCAACCCGGTTAGCAACTAGGGAGTACCTCGGAATGCTCGCACTGACGTTTCCACCGATCAACGAGTTGATCCGCTGGAAAGACATCTTCCCCGGCTTCAACAAGGTCGGTCTCATCGCTGTGCTCGCTGCCGTGATCGGCATCGCGATCTTCCTACTGGCGGCCAACAAGGATCCCTTGAAGGCCCCGACCGGCGTGCGCAACCTGGCCGAGACCGGTGTCACGTTCATCGAGAACGACATCGTCATGCAGACGATGGGCAAAGACGGCCTGCCATGGACACCGTTCCTGCTCTCGCTGTTCATCTTCGTCTACCTGTGCAACGTGCCGGGTATCATCCCGTTCTTCCAGATGCCGGCCACCGCCCGTATGGCGATTCCACTGTTCCTCGCCCTCGTCGTCTGGGTGATCTACAACATCGTTGGCTTCAAGCACAACGGCATCAAGTACATCACGGGCATGGCGTGGCCGCACGGTGTGCCTGTGGCCATGCGACCGCTGGTGGGCGTCATCGAGTTGCTGTCCAACATCGTCCTGCGCCCCTTCTCGCTGGCCGTCCGTCTCTTCGCCAACATGCTCGCCGGGCACATGTTGCTCATCACGTTCGCGTTCCTGACGAACGCGTTGGTCTTCGCCCAGACCAAACAACTGATGTTGAAGCCGATGAGCATCCTGCCGTTCTTCATGCTCGTCTTTCTGACGGCGTTCGAGGTCTTGGTCGGCCTGCTGCAGGCCTACATCTTCACGATCCTCACGGCCGTGTACATCGACGCCGCTCACCACCCCGTGCACTGAACTGCCACTCCCTCCACCGATCTCCCACACCAACCTCACCAGGAGAAATCACAACAACATGGAAGCAATCGCTCGACTCATCGCTGACACCAATCCGGTGCAGACGCCGGACGAATTCAAGAAGGCCAACGCCGCCATCGGCGCCGGCTTCGCCTACGGCCTCGCCGCCATCGGTCCCGGTGTCGGCATCGGCTACGTCGTCGGCAAGGCCATCGAGGCCATGGCCCGCCAGCCAGAAGCTGCCGGCATGGTCCGTACGACGATGTTCCTCGGCATCGCCTTCACCGAGGCGCTGGCTCTGATCGGCTTCGTCGTCTTCATCCTTCTCGGTCTCTGAGGAGAACTCGTGCTCACCGTCACCGTCACCACGACGGGTGCGGGCCACGTCGTGGTCGTCCACCTACCGCAATCGACAGCGGTAGCGGAAACGACCGCCGAGGACAAAGGTCCGAGCCCGATCGCGCCAGAGGTCAAAGAACTCGTATGGGGTGCCGGCTCGTTCATCTTGCTGTTCGTGCTCATGCGTCTGTTCATCTTCCCCAAGCTGAGGCAGGGCATGGACGCGCGCTATGGAAAGATCCGCGGCGATCACGACACCGCCGATGCCACCCGCGCCGGAGCCAAGGCCGAGGTCGCCGAGTACGAAGCGGCGCTCGCCACAGTCAAGGCCGAAGCGCGCGAACGAATCGACGCTGCTCGTCAGACGTTGGAGAGCGAGCGCTCCGCGGCGCTGGACGAAGCCAACGCCCGCATCGCCACCCGCCGCGCCGAAGGCACAGCACGCACCGAAGCCGCCAGAGCAGCGGCAGCGCCTCACATCCACGAGGCAGTGGCCGACGTCAGCAGCCGCGCCGCCGAGCTGGCCACGGGCCGCCGACCCGACGCCGACACGGTTACCAGCATCGTCGCCTCTCTGATGGCAGGGGGTGGCGCATGAGCCTCATCGCCTTCTTGGCAAGCGAAGACATCACCCAGACTCATTCGAAGTTCTGGCCGGAAGGTTACGAAATGCTCTTCGGCATTCCGGCTTCCCTCCTGGTCTTCTACCTGTTGTGGAAGTTTGCCGGTCCGCCGGTGAAGAAGAGCATGGCTGCGCGCACCGCCAAGATCCAAGGCGAACTCGATGCCGGTGAGGCGGCTCGAGTCGCTGCTGACGCCGAGGCTGCCCAGATCCGCCAAGCGAAGGGCGACATCGCTGCGGAGCAGGCTCGACTGCTGGCCGAGGCCGACGCCCAGGCAGCGGCTCTGCTCGAAGATGGTCGCGCCCGGCTGGGGCAAGAGCTCGTCGACCTCGATGCCCGTGCCGACGCCGACATCGTTGCCGCAGCCGGCCGCTCCGGTGACGAGCTGCGCGCCGAGATCGCTCGCCTGTCAGCCGCCGCTGTCGAACTCGTGGTAACCGGCTCCCTCGATGCGGCGACGCATCAGGAGCTGATCGAGAACTTCATTGCCAAGGTCGGAGCAGGAGTCAGCGCATGAGCGATTCGCGGATCGAAGGGTATGCCCGGGGATTGTTCGAGATCGCCCGCGCCGAGGGCACGATCGACGAGGTCGAA
>DATAJN010000054.1:0-2837 GCA_036262105.1 Ilumatobacteraceae bacterium | reverse complement strand
GCCCCGTCCCGCACACGTGCCCGAGGTCGTCGAAGACGCCGACACGCTGATCGGCAATGCCCGTCTCAAGGCGGCGGCGATCTGCACGGCGACGGGTTTGCCCGCAGTCAGCGACGACACCGGTCTGTTCGTCGATTCACTCGCAGGCGCGCCCGGTGTCTACGCCGCCAGGTACGCCGGGGATGACGCGACGTACGCCGACAATCGTCACAAGCTGTTGCGCGAGTTGGGCGACACGAAGCAGCGATCGGCTCAGTTCGTGTCGGCGGTAGTGGTGTTGTGGCCCGACGGTCGCGAACTCGCCGTCGAGGGAGTCTGCAGCGGGACGATCTCCTTGACGGAGCTCGGGGACCGCGGCTTCGGTTACGACTCGGTGTTCATTCCCGACGACGGCGACGGCCGCTCCTTCGCCGAGATGAGCGACATCGAGAAGAACCGGCTCTCCCACCGTGCCCGTTCTCTCGCTGCGTTGCTCCACGCATTGCAAACGTCCGCCCGGGACTAGCGGTTCACCAGCCGCGAAGGTCGATCGGCCAGCGGTCGATCACTTCGTCGCCGCGCACGATGAACGCTGCTTCGTGCATGGCCATCGTCGGGTCGATGTGCGCCGGAATGACCTTCACCCGATCGCCCAGCGCCGGTCGCTTCACCGCCTCGAAGGTGATGTGCTCGTCGGAGAGAAAGCGTACTGTCGCTCCCTCCATGGATGGCTTGCCGTGGTCCATTCCCTGCGTCTTCAACCCTGCATCGGCGACGGCGTAGTCGTCGTTCGAGCAGATGACGGTGCCCAGCACGAAGCATGCCTGGACGAATGGGTGACCGCGGCCGCCGTAGTAGGTGTCCATCAGCGCGTACGTGCCGGCCTGTATCTCGGTGACCTGGTCGGTGTGCAGATCGAAGGTGTCGGTGCCGCCTGCGCTGACGATGCCGCCACCAACCAGATCGCTCGCGACCATCAACTGCTCCATCGCTGCAGCGACCTTGGCGCGTTGCTCATTGCGGTCGGCAATTGCCATGAGGTGCCCCTCGTAGCCCATCACGCCGCGCACCACCAGACCTCGCGCCCGAGCTCGGTCGGCGAGCTTGCCGGCGTCGCTCGGCTGACATCCGCAGCGGGGGAGCCCGACGTTCACGTCGATGAGCACGTGCTGGATCCCCTCGGCCGCGGCCGCATCGATCGTTTCGATCGAATCGACGGCCACCGTGATCAACGCGTTGTCTTGTGCCGCGGCCATCGCCGCCAATCGAGTCAAATCGAGGGTCTCGTTGGCCAGAAGGAGATCGTCGCCGAGCCCGGCCGCGGCCATACCGACGACTTCACGCGGCGTCGCGCAGGTGAACGAGTGGTGTCCGCACGCGTATTGGGCGGCGGCCAGCGAGGTGCACTTGTGAGCCTTCACGTGTGGCCGCAGCCGGCTGCCGGGATGTACTGCGGCCATCGCCGCGAGGTTGTGATCGAAGGCGTCGGCATCGATCAACAGGGCCGGTGTCGACAACTCGAAGATGTTCATGAAAAGGTTCCTAGACGAGTGAGCACCAGCCGGTCAAGGCCGAGCTCTTCTGCCTCGAGACGCACATCGTCGACCTCATCGAACGTCCACCCGCTGACCTCGAACAGCCGGTGCCCCGCGGCCTCTCGGGCGGCTTTGACGAACTCTGCGGCGCGCTCGTGCGCAATGCGCACGTTGATGCCGTCGGCGAGACCTCCAGCCAGTGTCGCCAGGCGAACGCTGTTGACGCCGATGATCACGGGGATCGCGTCGGGCAGCGCACGGATCACCCGGATCTGTTCGACGACGGCTGCGTGGCGATCGGCGATGTCGGCCTGGAGGGGTATGCCTCGGGCGACATGTTCCGCACTCCACTCGCTCGCGGGAGAGGTACCCGCACCCAGCCCAACGGTCAGCCTCCCGTTGCTGATTCGCTGCACGCTCGACGCTGCCGCAGCGAGCACAGCCGGATGGCGGTTGGCAACGTTGGCGACCAGGGTGCCGAGCCCAATCGTGTCAGTCGCCTCGGCGAGCGCCCCGAGCAGGGTGAAGCACTCCAACATCGGCCGATCGCCCTCGAGCACCGCCCCGTCGAAATGATCGAACACCCACGTCGTGTCGTAACCCTCGCCTTCGGCGCGCAGCACCGCGTCGCGCAGCGCCGGCCAGTCGTTCGCAGCAGGGCTGAATTGGATGTCGATCTTCATAGAGGGAGCCACCGAGTCAGTGATGAAGGAAGGCGAAGTCGTGCCGACGGAGAGATTCGAACTCTCACTTGCAGCGTCCTAAGCGCTGTGCCTCTGCCATTGGGCTACGTCGGCTTCTGCCTGCACCACGTTTCGGTCTGCGCATGACAATTCGGACAGAGCATACGAAGATTCGACAATGAGTTGTTGGAGCGATCGCCATCGGTGTGGTCGAGTTCCAGCTGGATCGGATGACCGCGCCACTCGATCAGCCCACAGATCTCACAACGAGCCTCTTTGAGGCCGGCTCGGAGCAGTCTCTTTCGCAGACGGCCACTGTGTCCGTAGTCCGACCCGGTGGTGAGGATCTCGTCGAGCGGGACGGGTCGACCGCCCGTGTTCGCGTCCGGCTGGCGCATCCACGCCCATGGGTCGTGGTTCGAGAATGACAGCCCTAGGCGGCGGATGTGCAACTTGAGATGCTGATGAGTCCCGCCACCTTGATGTAGCCCGAGTCTGCGAACGACCTCCGCATACGATCGAGAGAGCTGAACCGCCTCGATGAGATCTGCATCCGTCCAACTGCGTCGTGCGCCCATGCGGGCAAGGATAGCGGTCTAGCGAACACACGTTCGATTCAGTAAGAGAACGATTTCACAAC
>DATAJN010000053.1:0-2312 GCA_036262105.1 Ilumatobacteraceae bacterium | reverse complement strand
GGAGCGAGCAGCGCTGCACGGGCGAACTCGAAGACGTGGCGCACGTCGACGTTCCAGTTCTCGCTGAAAGTCGTCCACGTCTGGTCCTGGATCGTCGCCGCATTCGGTGTCGCGCCGGCGTTGAGCACCAGGATGTTCGGCCGGTATTCGGCGATCATTCGCGATGCCAGCCCGTCCTCGGTGACGTCGGCGACAAAGGGCGTGAAGGATGTGCCGAGCTCGCGCTGTACATCCCCGAGGGCGGCCTCGTCCCGGGCGACGCCGACGACGTGCACACCGGTCGCAACAAGGCCCGTGGCGATCGCGCGTCCGAACCCGCGGCTTGCTCCGGTGACGACGGCCGTTCGGCCGGAAGGATTGACGGTGGACATCTGTTGCTCCTGTGCTGTCGGTGTGAACACAGGTTGAAACCCCTCGGCAATCGCAAGATCACCGACGAATTCTCGGTTCCGTTGGTGTTGATACCTTCGTGAGGTCGGCCGATGAGAGGAGTGTGAGGACCGTGGACGTGTCGCTCCTCGATCGCGCCCGGACCGGTGACGGCGCAGCGTTCGACGATCTCATGGCGCCGTACCGCCGTGAACTGCTCGTGCACTGCTACCGCTCGCTCGGCTCGATGCAGGACGCCGAGGACGTGCTTCAGGAGGTGCTGATGTCTGCATGGCGTGCCCTCGACCGCTTCGACGGGCGGTCAATGCGAGCGTGGCTGTATCGCATCGCCACGAACCGTTGTCTCAACCACCGTCGCGACGAAGCCCGCCGGCCGCAGCCGGCCAGCCATCCCACACAGGACTCTGCATCAGAGATCACCAGCGCCGACGACCCGTGGTGGCTGGAGCCGTATCCCGATTCGCTGCTCGAGCTAGTCGAGCTCGGCCCGGAGGCCCGCTATGACGCCAGGGAGTCCATCGCCTTGTCGTTCGTCGCCGGGCTGCAGCAACTGCCCGCCCAGCAGCGCTCAGTCCTGGTGTTGCGCGATGTCCTCGGCTTCCCTGCGAACGAGGCCGCTGAGATTCTCGGCACGACCACGACATCGGTGAACAGCGCTTTGACCCGGGCGCGGGCCGGTTTCCGCCCGGACCGAACACCAGACCTGATCAAGCGGCCACGCTCGGCGCAGGAGGCGGCCGTGGCCGACCGCTTCGTCGAGGCGTTCCAGAGCGGCGATCTCGACAGCGTCCTCGACCTGTTGAGCGGCGACGCCCGTCTGTCGATGCCGCCTGAACCGATCCAATGCAACGGGCCTGCGGCCGTCGTCGACTACCTCCGGCAGCGGCGTTTCTGGGGACCAGAGCTGACGCTTGTGGCAACGCGTGCCAACGACCAACCGGCGTTCGTCTACTACCTGAGGGATCCGGCCGACGACGTCTCCCGAGCGAGCGGCGTGATGGTGCTCACCATCATCGACGATCACATCTCCACCCTGACCCGCTTCGGCGGTGACCAAATCATCGCCCGCTTCGGACTGCCCCTCACTCTTCGACGGCAGCCGTTGGAATGACAAGCGTTCGCAGAACGGAGGCTCACCGTTCGGTGGCGGAGTCGTCGCCCGCCGGAGTTCGGTGGTGTCGCAGGTGACCGGTGGAAGGATCGGTGTTGCGATGATGGATTCCGATGGTGGCGCTTTCGCCGCTGCAGTCGAGCCACACCGCCGGGAGTTGCTGGTGCACTGCTACCGGATGCTGGGCTCGGTGCATGACGCACAGGATCTCGTGCAGGAGACGTTGACTCGCGCGTGGCGGGCGTTTGACAGGTATGACGAGCACCGTGCGTCGGTTCGGACCTGGCTCTATCGCATCGCTACCAACGCGTGCTTGAACGCGCTGGAGTCACGCAAGCGGCACCCGCTGCCGGCAGATGTCGGTCCGCAGTTCGACGACCCTGAGGCTGCGTTCGTTCCCGGCTTCGAGGTTCCGTGGCTGCAACCGCTGCCCGATGCGTTGCTCGGGGCAAACCCGGCCGATCCCGCGGATGTCATGGTGGAGCGCGCGCAGTTGAGGCTCGGTGTGGTTGCGGCGCTGCAGCTGTTGGCACCACGGCAGCGGGCGGCACTTGTGTTGTGCGACGCACTCGCCCTACCCGCAGGAAAGGTCGCCGAGATGATGGAGACCACGCCGACTGCGGTGAACAGCGCACTGCAACGTGCTCGCCGAACGCTGGCAGCGGCCGCTGTTGACATGGACGCGCCGCTGGAACCGGTGGAGTCGCAGCGAGCGGTCGTCGATGCGTGGATCGATGCGTTCGAGGCCGCAGACGTGGCTGCGCTGCAGCGGCTGGTGCTCGACGATGTCGTGCTGGAGATGCCTCCGATG
>DATAJN010000052.1:0-2648 GCA_036262105.1 Ilumatobacteraceae bacterium | reverse complement strand
CCACCTGGTCGTGCACCACGACACCAACCGGGACCAGCACCAACCAGCGGCGCGAGAGCGTATTGAATCGTGGAAGCAGCAGCCAGGTGAGCAGCGAGGCCACAATGGCGGCGAGGCCGCCGACGACCCATCGCCCCGAGGCCAGAAGCAGCGGCGCGGCAAGCACTGCGGCCACCCAACTGATGCCGGCCACGGTGACGGGCAGGAGGAACGCGGCCGGCGGGCGGAGCAAGAAGCGTTGCTCGTCGCCGTAGGCCGACGCCTGCACGCATCGCTGACCGAAATCGGCTCCCCCGATCAGCAGCCCACAGACCAGTGTACAGGCGACGAACCCGCCACCCGGCGCTGCCGGCGCGCCGGCCACCCAACTTGCAGCGGCGGCGGCACAGGCCACGGCATTGACCATGCGCATCACCGTCAGTCCGAGAGTCGAGGGCACGACCAGGTGGTGCTCGCCGAGACCCTGATGGTGCAGCAACCCGACGTGATCGGTATCGACCTGGCCCTCGCCGGCACCGAAGCAGCCGACTTCACCGGGCCGGCTGCAGGTCACGCCGTCGAGATCAGCGTGCGGTCGATGATCACGGCACTGCTCGTGCCTACCAAGACCAAACCGAAGGGCACTGCGCTGCACGTGAAATCGTTCATCGTTGCCCCGACCCGGCCAGGAGCAGTACTTCGAGCTGCGCACCCCCACCCATAACCCTGTGGAGTGTTTCAAGGCACCCAGGTGGCTGTTGCACAAACCCCAAGGGCTGCATGTTCATGCAATATTCGGTGTTGGCGCGATGCGTCGTCGCTGTTGATCGGCATTAACACGCAGACTTCCGAATGATCATTCGCTCTAACCCTGATCGTTCACGAGTCTGGGGTGCGCTGAGTCGCGTATCCGCGTTGCGGCCCTCCTGGCCTGCTTTTCTTGGTGTTGCGAAGCAACAAGAACACCGACCAGGAGGGCACTCGCGAAGTGAACCGTAACAGCGTGATGAACGTCGGTGTGGAAGCCGGCGGAACACAGGTCGTTGCTCACGCGGGACTGCATGCGTTGGGTCGCTTTGCTGATCGGATCGGGCTCGGCGGGTCGTTGTCGACGGCGATCCCGTGGGCCGGGCAGCGTGCCCCGTTGCATGATCGTGGGGTCGTGTTGACGCACGCGATGTTGATGCTCGCCGGCGGCGGCGAGACGTGTTCGGACATCGAGTTCCTCGTCCCACAACAGCGGCTGTTCGGTGCGGTGGCGTCGGACTCGACGTTGTATCGGACGATGCGTGCGATCACTCCGAGCGTGCTCGCCGATCTCAGCGCGCAAGCGGCGGTGACACGCGCTCAGATGTGGCGGCGAATGTCGGCCACGACCGGCACCGCCATGGTGGTGTTGGACATCGATGCGTCGCTGGTCCAGATCCACTCGGAGAACAAGGCTGGGACCGGCCCGAACTACAAGGGTGGGTTCGGGTTCCATCCGTTGTTGTGTTTCGCGGACACCACCGGCGAAGCACTCGCCGGCCTCCTGCGGCCGGGCAACGCCGGCGCGAACAGCGTCGCCGATCACTTCACCGTTCTCGATCAAGCGGTCGCTCAACTGCCAGCCGAGATCGCCGTCGGCCACCACGCTGGCGATGACGTCACAGCGGTCCGTCGGGCGGTGCAGGTCCGCACCGATTCGGCTGGTTGCTCGACACGCTTCGCTGCCGGGTGCCGTGCACGCAACATCGGGTTCGCCGTCGTCGCCCGCAGCAACGCCAACATCCACAAGGGAATCAGCCGCATCCAAGACGACAACAACCGCTGGCTCGTGGCACGACGGCGCACCGGTGACAGCGCGCAACGTTCCCATGTCGCCGAGATCACCGATCTCGTTGACCTTGCCGGTTGGCCGGCCGGGACCCGCCTGATCGTGCGTCGCGAACACCTTCACCAAGGCGCGCAACGATCGCTGTTCCCGTCGCTGCAATACAGATACTGGGGTCACTACACCGACAACACCGGCAACCCTGTCGAACTGGACGCGCACATGCGTGACCACGCCCACGTCGAAGACCACATCAAACGCTTGAAGGACTCCGGACTCGAACGATTCCCGTTCACCGATCTCGACGCAAACCGTGCCTGGATGCAACTCGTCTGCTTGGCGGCAGATCTCGTGCGCTGGTTCCAACACCTGTGCTGTCACGGTGAGCTCGCCACCGCCGAACCGAAACGGTTGCGTTCGAGCCTGTGGCACACACCCGCCCGCATCGTGCGCCGCGCCGGACGCGACATCATCCGCATCATCGACGGCTGGCCCACCACCACCAGCCTGCTCGACGCGCACCAACACATCACCGCGCTCTGCTGACAACAGCCCCAGCACCGTTCACGACAACACCACGCTCACCACGCGCGCCCCGACACCGACATCACTGCCTGCTTCAGCGTCGCCCGAGACCGAGCACACCTGACAACACCACACCCCACGCGCCAGACCGACCGATCACGCCGAAACAGTCACCCCAACCCCGTCACCCGAATTCTCATGACTGATCAGGGCTAGTGGAGTGTTTGGCGCCACGTCGCTACGGGGGCTGGCCGGGTGCGCTCAGACACTCCGCCGAGCTAGATGTACGGCTAGACGCGGGCGACTTCGCGTTCCTCGAAGGTCTCGATCA